>NZ_JBFTZZ010000016.1:0-191650 GCF_056406515.1 Rhizobium sp. P1_B8
CGGAGTCGGATGGTCGACCGGCCGGCGCGCGTCGTAGCCCGGCTCTACGGCCAAGCCGGCCGGTCGATCAGCCGGCCCGTTTCAGCCAACCCGAAGGGCCGGGCATCTTTCCGCCAGGATCAAAGGCGATCGGCTCGGACGTACCTTGGAGTATGCCCGTCGCCAATCGCCTTTGCCCTGACGAAAACCTGCTCCGGCAGAATGCTGCAAGCTGACCAGGAAAGGCTCTAGAGGGCCGCGACCGGATGCGGCGAGCCGTCATAAGCGCCCCAGATCGACTGGTCGAAGCAGATGACTGAGCCGGTCATCAGGCCGGATTCGGAAGACGAGAGGTAAGCGCAGGCGCGCGCCACCTCGTGCGGATCGACGAGGCGGCCGAAGGGTTGGCTTGCCGCCGCCTTCTCCAGCCAGTCGGCAGGTGCGCCGTGATATTCGCGCTGGATCCGGTCTTCGCCTTCGGAGGCCATCCAGCCGATGTTCAGACCGTTGACGCGGATGCGGTTGCGCAGGAGCGCATAGGCAGTGTTCTTCGTCAGCGTTTCCAGCGCGCCCTTGGAGGCGCAATAGGCGGCGATGAAGGGCTGGCCTGCTTTGGCCGACATCGAGCCGATATTGACGATCGTGCCCTCGATCTTTTCACGGCGCATGACCTTCACAGCTTCCTGCATCAGGAAAAACGGCGCGCGCACATTGACGGCGAACATGGCGTCGAAGAGCTCGGGGCTGGTGTCGAGGATAGTGCCGCGATCGGTGATGGCGGCGGCATTGACCAGCGCATCGACACGGCCGAAGGTCTCGTCACAGGCGCGCACGACATGCTGTGCATCCTCGACCTTGCTGAGGTCGGCTTTGACGTAGACGATCCGGGCGCCGGTCGCGGCCGAAATCTCCGCCGCCTTTGCCTTGCCCTTGGCTTCGTTGCGGCCGCAGATGACGATGCCTTCGGCGCCGCGTTCGGCGAAGAGACGGGCGATGGTCGCGCCCAATCCTTGCGTGCCGCCGGTGACGATGGCGATCTTGCCGTTGAGGCGGCCGTGGTCTGTGCTCATGTGGTTCTTCCATTGTGATGATGTGCGAATAGCCTCCCGCGTGTGCGGGAGGCTTTTATCTCAGTGCGGATGCAAGAGGCTCGAGCTCCAAATCAGCTCAACTTTCTGTGCGCCTGCTCGGCGAGTGCTGCCGTAAAGACTTCATCGCTCCAGCCTTCCTTCAGCGCCTCATGCATCAGCTGCGCCTGTGTCTTCGGCGCCAGTCCGCCAAGCGGCGGGTCGCGGTCGAGATTGGTCGGGAAGGAGTAGCCCTCGGCGCAGGCGGCGACGGCGTTGGCGATTTCGTCAGGCGAGAGTCTGCCCTGCAAAGTCTTCAACGCGGGAAACAGCCTGGCGCTCATCCGCTCGCGATTGACTGTTTCCATTGCCCGGCCGAAGGCGGAGGAGACTTGCAGGAGGTTGGCGACGCGCTTGATGTCGGCCGAGCGGTTGGTGCCGGCGGCATGGAAGAGGGCGGGATTGAAGAAGACGACGTCGCCTTTTTCGAGTGGCAGCTGGACATGGTTCCTCTCGAAATAATCCCGGAACTCCTGCCGCTTCAGCGCGAGATAGCCCGGCACATAGGTCTGGCTGTACGGCAGGAAGAGTGTCGGACCGCTTTCGAGCGGCATGTCGCAATGGGCGACCGCACCCTGTAGCGTCAGCACCGGCGAGAGCCGGTGTACATGCGCCGGGAACTGTTCGATCACCTTTGAGGACTGAAAGCCGAGATGGTAATCGCGGTGCGCCGACTGCGCCGCACCACCCGGATTGACGCGGTTGACCTGCGCCGTCATCTGGTAGCTCGGACCGAGCCAGGCTTCGCTGGCCAGCGCGATTATGGTGTTGCCGTAATATTCGGCGAAATTTGCCGGATCGGCGAGACAATGTTTTTCCAGCGAATTCCAGATGCGGTCGTTGGCGCCGGGCTTGGCGAAGTGATCGCCGCCGCCGCTCGCGGTGCGGTGCTGTTCCTCGATGATCGCGTCGAAGATCGTGCTGGCGCGGTCGATGACGGCGGTGTCTTCGTAAGCATGCTTGAACACGACGACACCAGGACCCTCGCCGAAAGCTTCGCAGATTTCGGCCAACACGGCGCGTCGGCCTTCTGCCGTTGCGGCCGCTGCCATCACCTTGCGGCTGTTATAGATCAGCACGTTTTTTTCGACCGCAGACGCCGAGGGGTAATCGGCAAGTACAATCGCCTTTTCCGCAAGGCTGCGGAAATCATCGAGATCGCAGGCCTCTTCGCTCAGCCAGACGCGGTCGGCGCGCAGTTTCTGCTGGTTGTCGGTTTTCATAGCGGGCTCCTCCCTCTTTCCGATGGGGGCACTATACGCCGCAGTGCGCGGTGATATAGATCAGAAATCCATCAAAAAACCATCAGGCCAATCGCATGGCACATCTCTTTCTCGTCAAGGACATCGCCTTCCAGGCCGGACTCAGCACCGCCACCGTCGACCGGGTGCTGAACGGCAGACCGGGCGTGCGCCGGCAGACTGAAATGCGGGTGAAGGCGGCGATCGCGGAGCTGGAGAAACAGCAGGCCGGGGCGATCGGCAGCGGCCGCGTGCTGGCGATCGATATCGTCATGGAGACGCCGCAGCGTTTCAGCGACGCGGTGCGCGCCGCCTTCGAGGCGGAGATGGCGACCTTCCTGCCCGGCGTCTTCCGCTGCAGGTTCCATTTCGCCGAGGTGATGAGGCCGGCCGAACTGGTGCAGCTTCTCGACCGCATCCGGCTGCGCGGCACGCACGGCATCGTGCTGAAGGCGCCTGACGTCGCCGAGGTGGCTGCCGCTGTGGCGCGGGCGGATGCCGCCGGCATTCCCGTGGTGACGCTGGTGACCGACTTGCCGAATTCGGCCCGCATCGCCTATGCCGGCGCCGACAACCGGGCGGCAGGAGAGACGGCCGCCTATCTGATCGGTGAATTTCTCGGGACTGATGGCGGCAAGGTGCTGGTAACGCTGTCGAGCGGACGGTTCCGCGGCGAGGAGGAGCGCGAAATCGGCTTCCGCCGGGTCATCCGCGCTCGTTATCCCGCCATCGGCATCACCGAAATCAGCGAGGGGCACGGCACCGATGCCGCGACGGGAACGCTTGCCGCGGCAGCGCTTGCGGCCGACCCCGCCATCAACGCCGTCTATTCGATCGGCGGCGGCAACCGGGCGGTGCTTACGGCCTTCGACGCGGCCAAACGTCCCGTCCGCGTTTTCGTTGCCCATGATCTCGATGCGGACAACCGCGCCTTGCTTGCGGCGCGCCGGATCGGCTTCGTGCTGCACCACGATCTCAGGACTGATGCGCGCTCGGCCTTCAGGGCGATCATGAGCCGCGCGACTGCATTGCCGCGAACGGTTCCGCCCTCGCTTTCATCAGTCGAGATCGTCACGCCTTACAATATGCCTGCGGGCGACTGAGCCAATTGGCTTTCCTTCCATGCCGAATTCGGGCTACAGATTTGGCACGGGTGAAGGTGGAACATGGATTACAGCGACGTCAGCACGATTGCAGCCTGGATCACGGAGCAGGGACTGAAGGGCGCTTCGGAAGCCGAGCTGATGACCGGCTTCTGCTCGGCTTGCCGGGATGCCGGCCTGCCGCTCGACCGCGGTCTGGCGCTGATGGATACGCTGCATCCGGTGCATGAGGGCCGAGCCTTCCGATGGGACAGCGTCGAGGAGATCCAGACCGAGTTCGAATATGGTCCGACGATCTCGGGGGAAGCGGCGTCGAACTGGCAGCGTTCGGCCTTCTATCATCTTTGGTCTCGCAACGAGCGGGAGATCCGCCGGCGTCTCGGTTTCGGCGATCCGATCGATTTCTCTATGCTCGATACGATCGCTGAAGCCGGCCACACGGATTTCGTGGCGATGATGCATCGTTTTTCCGAGGCTGGCACGATCGGCGAGATGGATTGCTTCTTCTCGCATTTCGCGACGAAACATCCTGAGGGCTTTTCCGATCACGACCTCGCCATCCTGCGCAAGCTGGTGCCGGTGTTGGGGCTGGCGATCAAATGCATCGCGCTTGGACGTATCGCCCGCACCATCGCCGAGGTCTATCTCGGCGAGGACGCCGCGCGCCAGGTGATGGAAGGCAAGATCAGCCGCGGCAAATCGGAGCGGATTTCCGCGGCACTCTGGTTTTCCGATCTGCTGAACTACACCAAGATCTCCGACAGCGTGCCGCCGGAGGAGATCATCCCGCTGCTCAACGACTATAGCGAGGCGGTGATCACAGCGGTCCACGAGTCCGGCGGCAACGTGCTGAAGCTGATCGGCGACGGTGTGCTCGCCATCTTTAAGGGCGAGGTGCCGGCGGAGACGTGTCGTGCGGCGCTGAGCGCCGAATCGTTGCTGCGGGAAAAGCTCACCACGCTGAATGCCGCGCGTGCGGCCGACGGCCGGGCGACGACCGACGTCTATATCGGCCTGCATATCGGCGATGTCTTCTACGGCAACATCGGCAGCCAGGACCGGTTGGACTTCACCGTCATCGGACCCGCCGTCAACGAGGTCAGCCGCATCGCCTCGATGTGTCGTTCCGTCGATCTCAACCTGTTGATCTCCTCCGATTTCGCCGCGGCGATACCGGAGCAGCAGCGTACCGCACTCGCCTGCGTCGGACGCTATGCGTTGCGCGGCGTGCAGCGCGCGCAGGAACTGTATACTCTCGACAGCGCCCGGCTGAACAGCTGAGTTCCTGACTGCAAGGCTATCGCAACAGGCCCTGGCCGCCGTCGATCCAGATCGGCGTACCGGTGATGTGTCGAGCGCGGTCGGATGCAAGGAAGAGGATTGTTTCGGCGACGTCCTCGCTCTTGCCTGCCTTGCCGCCGGCAATCGGGATATCCCCCTGCGGCCAGATGACGGGAACCTCCGTCTCTTCGCGATGACGATTGTCGGTATTGGCCCTGATATTGGTCTCGATCTCGCCGGGGCAGACGGCATTGACGCGGATGCCATGTCGACCGAGTTCGAGGGCGAGCTGCTGGACCATGGCGACCTGGCCCGCCTTGGTTGCGGTGTAGGCGGTGGCGCCCGGCGTGGTGAAGGTGCGGGTGCCGTTGATCGAGGAGACGACGATGATCGAACCGCCGTGGCGCTTCAGATGCGGAACCGTCAGATGCAGGGTCAGATAGGTGCCGCGCAGATTGACGGCGATCGTCTTGTCCCATTCTTCCGGTTTCAGATCGTCGATAGGCGCCCAGACACCGTTGATCCCCGCATTGGCGACAACGATGGCGAGGCCGTCGAAGGTGTTGGTCAGTTGCTCCACGGCGCCCCGCATTTGAGCTTCGTCGCTGGTATCTGCCGTCAACGCGATCGACTGGCCGCCGGCGGCCTTTATCTCGGCGCAGGTCTTTTCGACCTCTTCGGCGGTGCGGCTCAACGCTGCGACCCTTGCTCCCTCGGCAGCAAGCCGTAAGGCGGCCGCCTTGCCGATGCCCGAACCGGCGCCTGTCACCAATGCGATTTTTCCCTTCAGCTCCATGGGCGGGCTCTCCTTGCCGTTTTGCCGACATGCCAACTCTTCGGCGCGGCAGTTGGTTCCGGAAGGAGGCGGGTCGTCGCAGTTATCTTAGAAGCGTTTGCTTCAACGCCCATTTCTCCGGCCCGTGGACCGCCGCAAAGAGCAGTCCGGCGAGGAAGGTAAAGTGATCGATGAAGAAACCGAACTCGGCCTGGTTCTGCTGCCAATGGGATGGGCCGTGGAAGGCGAAAGCGAGGAAGATCACATAGATGCCTGCGAGCAGGCTGGCCTCGGTGAAGAAGGCTCCTAATATAAATGCGAGCGCCAGTGCGATCTCGAAGAAGGCGGCGATCCAGGTAAGGAACGTCGCCATCGGAAAGCCGGCGGCGGTGATATAGCCTGCCGTCGCGCCGATATCGGCGAACTTGAAGCCGGCCGCCATGAAAAAGATGAAACTGAAGATGATGCGGGCGACGATGATTGCAATTGCTCTGGCCATTCTGAAATCTCCTCTTTGAGCTTCCACTATGACGGACAGGACACGTGATATCCTACACGGGGAATGAAAAAGGGCCGCTTGCGCGACCCTGTCACTTTGAATTGCGCATAATCCTTTCCGAAAGTCGGTTCCGATTTTCGGGGCTATGCGCTCTCACCATTCGGCAAAGCTGCCGTCGGCATGCCGCCAGATCGGGTTGCGCCAGCGGTGACCTTCCTTGGCGCGCTCGATGACATAGGCCTCGTCGACCTGGATGCCAAGACCCGGACCCTGCGGGATCGAGACGAAACCATCGGCATAGTGGAACACCTCCTTGTTGGAGATGTAGTCGAGGATGTCGTTGCCCTTGTTGTAGTGGATGCCGAGGCTCTGTTCCTGGATGAAGGCGTTATAGCTGACGGCATCGACCTGCAGGCAGGCGGCGAGCGCGATCGGGCCCAGCGGGCAATGCGGCGCCAGCGCCACGTCATAGGCTTCGGCCATCGCCGCGATCTTGCGGCATTCGGTGATGCCGCCGGCATGGGAGAGATCCGGCTGGATGATGTCGACATAGCCGTCGGACAGAACCTGCTTGAAGTCCCAGCGCGAAAAGAGCCGTTCACCGAGCGCGATCGGCGTCGAGGTATGGTTGACGATATCGCGCAGCGCTTCCTTGTTTTCGGAAAGCACCGGCTCTTCGATGAACATCAGCTTGTAAGGGTCGAGCTCCCTCGCGAGAACCTTCGCCATCGGCTTGTGCACGCGGCCGTGGAAATCGACGCCGATGCCGATATGTGGGCCGATCGCCTCGCGGATGGCGGCGATGGTCTCGACCGCCTTCTCCACCTTTTCGTTGGTGTCGACGATCTGCATTTCCTCGCAGCCATTGAGCTTGATCGCCTTGAAGCCACGGGCAACCACCTCCTTGGCATTGTTGGCGACATCCGAAGGACGGTCGCCGCCAATCCAGGAATAGACCTTGATACGGTCGCGGAGCTGGCCACCGAGCAGGGAGTGGATCGGCTGGCCGAGCGCTTTGCCCTTGATGTCCCACAGCGCCTGGTCGATGCCCGAGATCGCGCTCATGTGGACGGCGCCGCCGCGATAGAAGCCGCCGCGATACATCACGGTCCAGTGGTCTTCGATGAGGAAAGGATCCTTGCCGATCAGGTAGTCTTCCAGCTCATGGACGGCGGCCTGAACGGTGAGCGCACGGCCTTCGACGACCGGTTCGCCCCAGCCAATGATGCCCTCGTCGGTCTCGACCTTCAAAAACAACCAGCGCGGGGGAACGATATAGGTGGTGAGTTTGGTGATCTTCATCGCTGTTCTTTCAGTCTCTTCCCGGGTTTGCGATCGACGGCGCGTTCGCAGATTTGTGGTGATCCGTCATTTCGTTCTGCCGATCGCTTTTTCGGCGGCGGCTAGATCGCGCACCGCAAGATCGAGCATGCGGTTGGCGCATTCACGGGCTCCCGCCTTGTCGCGCATGCGCAGGGCCTCGACCAACTGACCGTGAACGAGCACCGCATCCTCGCGATTCTCGACGCCGATATTGGAGGCATGCAGCGCATATTTCAGCGCCGCGTGAATGGCGCTCGACAGGCGGCGGAAGACCTGATTGTGGCTGGCGGTGAGCAGCACCGTGTGGAACATGACGTCGGCATCGGTGAAGCTTTCCGGGTCGCGGGCGCTGTCGCGCATCTGCCGCCAGGCATTGTCGAGATCGGCGATCTCCTGGGCGCTGGCGCGCTCGGCGGCATATTCGGCGGCTGCCGGCTCGATGGTGCGGCGGGCTTCGAGAATGCAGCCGAGCAGGTCGAAGTCCTTGATATAGGGACCCATCCATTCAAGCACGTCAGCGTCGAGGATATTCCAGTCGTCCTTATCGCAGACGGTGGTTCCGATGCGTGGCTTGCCACGGACAAGGCCTTTGGATTCCAGCACTTTCAGCGATTCGCGAATGACGGTGCGGCTGACGCCGTAGAGCTCGCAGAGATCGTTTTCGCGGGGCAGCGGCGAGCCCGCGGGATAGCGGTCCGCACAGATATCCTGAGCGATCGCCGCCGTGACGTTGCGGCGTACGCGCGGGCGGCGCTCGATGCGGCGGCTTTCGGCCCCGCTCTGTCGCTCGATTGTTTCCAACTCACCTCTCCGCTCTGTCTCGCGTGCTAGGCAATCGAACCTGATTATCCGAATTCGATCCGCTTTGCGACGCTTCCTCCCGGCATCTCGTCAATAATCCTATTATTCCAATCATCATACATTGGCAATTGACTGGTATGATGATTTGTCATAATTCATTGGACGTTGCCTGGGAGGCAGCTGCTCGGTTTTTGAGAGTTTAGGGAGAGAGACATGCGCTTGTTCAAAGCAGCCATTCTGGCTGGCACTTTCGCCATTCTGGCAGCCGGCTCGGCATTTTCCGCGGACGTCAAGATAGGGTTCATCGTCAAGCAGCCTGAGGAGCCGTGGTTCCAGGACGAATGGAAATTCGCCGACCAGGCCGCCAAGGAAAAAGGCTTCACCGTCGTCAAGATCGGCGCCGAAGACGGCGAGAAGGTCCAATCGGCGATCGACAATCTCGGCGCTCAGGGTGCGCAGGGCTTCATCATCTGCACGCCCGACGTCAAGCTCGGCCCCGGCATCGTCGCCAAGGCCGAAGCCAACCAGCTGAAGCTGATGACGGTCGACGACCGCCTCGTCAGCGCCGACGGCAAGCCGCTGGAAGACGTGCCGCATATGGGCATTTCAGCCACCAAGATTGGCGAGACCGTCGGCCAGGCAATCGTCGACGAAATCAAGAAGCGCGGTTGGGAGATGAAGAATGTCGGCGCCGTGCGGGTTTCCTATGACCAGCTGCCCACCGCCGTTGACCGCGTCGAAGGTGCGATCTCGGTGCTGAAGTCCGCCGGTTTCCCGGCCGAAAACATCTATGATGCGCCACAGGCGAAGACGGATACGGAAGCGGCGCTCAACGCGGCGACCACCGTTCTCAACAAGAATGCCGACGTGAAATACTGGGTCGCCTTCGGCCTCAACGACGAAGCCGTCCTCGGCGCCGTCCGTGCGTCCGAATCGGTCGGCATTCCGGCCGCCAACGTCATCGGTGTCGGCATCGGCGGTGCGGAATCGGCGATCAATGAATTCAAGAAGCCGGCGGCAACGGGCTTCTTCGGCACCGTCATCATCTCGCCGAAGCGTCACGGCTACGAGACGGCGCTCAACATGTACGACTGGATCGCCAACGACAAGGAGCCGGCAAAGCTGACGCTGACCTCGGGTTCCCTGGCGCTGCGCGACGATTACGAAAAGGTCCGCAAGGATCTTGGCATCGAGTGATCGTCCTTCCAAGATGATATCGTCCGGCGGTCGCCCAGCGTGCCGCCGGTCTTTCTCGACGGAGCGATGATGGCTTTCCTCGAATTCAGCAATATCTCCAAGGGTTATCCCGGCGTGCAGGCGCTGGCGAATGTTTCCTTCACGGTCGAGAAAGGCGCCGTCCACGGCCTGATGGGCGAAAACGGTGCCGGCAAATCGACGCTGATCCGCGTACTGTCAGGCGATCAGGCCGCCGATGGCGGCAACATCCTCATCGACGGCGAGGAGCAGAAATACGGCTCCGTCCGCGACGCCTTCCATGCCGGCGTCATCGTCATCCATCAGGAACTGCAACTCGTTCCGGAGTTGACGGTCGCCGAAAATCTCTGGCTCGGACGCTTTCCGGCCAAGGGCGGCGTCATCCATTCGAAGGCGCTGATCGAGACGGTGCGGTCGAAACTCGAGGAGATCGGCATCGATGTCGATCCGTCGGCCAAGGTCGCCTCGCTTTCGATCGGTGCGCGGCAGATGGTCGAGATCGCCAAGGCCGTCATGCTCGATGCGCGGGTGATTGCGCTCGACGAGCCGACCTCCTCGCTTTCCTCCCGCGAAAGCGAAATCCTGTTTTCGCTCATCGACAGGCTGAAGGCGAAGGGAACGGTCATTCTCTACGTCTCGCATCGCCTCGACGAGATCTTCCGCCTCTGCGATAGCCTGACGGTGCTGCGCGACGGCAAACTTGCCGCCCACCATCCTCAGATCGCCGAAACCACGCGCGAGCAGATCATCTCGGAAATGGTCGGACGCGAGATCAGCAATGTCTGGGGATGGCGCGAACGCGCGCTCGGCGACGTACGGTTGGAGGCCAAGGGCCTGTCGGGGCCAAGGCTGCGTCATCCGATCAGCTTTTCCGTCCGCCAGGGCGAAATTCTCGGTTTCTTCGGCCTGATCGGCGCCGGCCGCAGCGAGATGGCGCGGCTGCTTTACGGCGCCGACACCAGACATCAGGGCCAGGTCACGATCGACGGCGTAGCCGTTGCGCCGAACAATCCGAAAGCGGCGATCAATGCCGGCATGGTGCTTTGCCCCGAGGACCGCAAGTTCGACGGCATCGTCCAAGGGCGATCGATCGAGGAGAATATCGCGATCTCGTCGCGCCGGCATTTTTCGCCTTTCGGCATTCTGAGCCCGAGACAAGAGGCGGCGCTGGCGGATCGGTTCATCGCCAAGCTTCGGGTGCGGACGCCCTCGCGCAAGCAGGACATCATCAACCTCTCGGGCGGCAACCAGCAGAAGGTCATTCTCGGCCGCTGGTTGTCCGAGCAGGGCATCAAGGTCCTGGTCATCGACGAGCCGACACGCGGCATCGATGTCGGGGCGAAATCGGAAATCTACGAAATCCTCTACGAGCTTGCGGCCGGCGGCATGGCGATCGTGGTGATATCAAGCGAGTTGCCTGAAGTCATGGGCATTTCCGATCGCATCATGGTGATGTGCCAGGGCAGGGTGGCGGCCAATGTCACCCGCCAGGATTTCGACGAGCGCAACATCCTAACGTCAGCACTTCCCGACAAGAACGCCGCAGGCACCATTTAGAGCGGTTCAGCTTTTCATGGAAACGCAGAACCGCTCTAACTTTTTGTTTTTACGCAATTCCGGACGGAAAACCGCTTCGCACTTTTCCTGAACTTGCTCTAGGACCAGGAATATACGGACGATGAATTCGTTGAAAAAAATCCTTCTCGGCGAACAGGGGCTGGTGGTGATCTTCGCTGCCGCCTTCGTGATCGTCTCGCTCTTCGTTCCGAACTTCCTGACCGAGCGAAACATGCTGGGGCTGCTGCAATCGGTCGTCACGATCGGCATCGTCGCCTGTACGATGATGTTCTGCCTGGCATCCCGCGATTTCGACCTTTCGGTCGGATCGATCGTCGCCTTCTCCGGCATGATCGCGGTGATGGTCTCGAATGCGACAGGCTCCATTCCCGTCGGGCTGCTCGCCGCCCTGCTTTGCGGCGCCGTCGTCGGCCTCGTCAATGGTATCGTCATTGCGCGTTTTCGGGTCAATGCACTGATCACCACGCTTGCGACAATGCAGATCGTGCGCGGGCTGGCGCTGATCGCGTCCGATGGCCGCGCCGTCGGCATCAACGATCCCGATTTCTACCAGCTTGCTCTGTCGCGCTTCCTGACCGTGCCGACGCCGATCTGGATCATGCTGATCCTTTTCATCCTCTTCGGGTTCGTGCTCAACCGCACCGTCTTCGGCAAGAACACGCTGGCGATCGGTGGCAATCCGGAAGCCTCGCGGCTTGCCGGCGTCAACGTCGTCAACATGCGCATCTGGATCTTTGCGCTGCAGGGGCTCGTCTGCGGCATTGCCGGCATCCTGCTTGCCTCGCGCATCACTTCCGGCCAGCCGAATGCGGCGACAGGGCTTGAGCTTTCGGTGATTTCGGCCTGCGTTCTCGGCGGTGTTTCGCTGGCCGGCGGCCGAGCGGCGATGAGCGGTGTCATCGTCGGCGTGCTGATCATGGGCATTGCCGAAAACGTCATGAACCTCTTGAATATCCAGGCGTTCTATCAGTATGTCGTACGCGGGCTGATCCTGCTGATCGCAGTGCTGCTCGACAATTTGAGGTCTTCGGCTGCGGGGCGACGTGGATGAACCAAGGACGAGCCGGGGACGACATCGAACTGAGGCAAGGCGATCTCTCCGTCCGGGTCAGCCGTCGGGGTGCCGCCGTCACCGCCGCGACTTATCGCGGCATGCCCTTTCTCGTGGCGGCCGGCGGGCCGGAGGGAGCGATGGCGAATTTCGCGATGGTGCCGTTCGGCAATCGCGTGGAAGGCAACACCATGTCCTTTGCCGGACGCGACTATGGCTTCCAACCGAATGCTTCCGATCCGCTCTATCTCCACGGTGACGGCTGGCTCAGCCTCTGGCAGCTTGAAGACGCCAGCGCGGAGCATGCGCAGTTCTGCTTTTCCCGCAGCGCCGACAGGGTTTCACCTTATGCCTATTTTACGCGGCAAGAGATCCGTCTCGCCGGCGATGCACTGGTGCTGAGGCTTTCCGTGGAAAACCGCGGCGATACGGCTCTTCCCTTCGGGCTCGGTCAACATCCCTTCTTCGCGCGCACGCCAAAGACACGACTGGCGATTGCTGCCGATCGCTATTGGAGCGAGCGGCCGGACCATCTGCCAGAGATGCCCGGCCCTGTGCCTGGTTATTTCGATTTCAGATCTGAGACGCTTTTACCGCAGAGATGGATGAACAATGCCTTCGAGGGTTGGAATGGGCGGGCTGTTATCACCTGGCCGGAACTTGGAATCCGGGCGGCGTTGGAAGCCGACGGTGCGCTCGATCGCTTCATGCTGTATATGCCGGTCAACCGGAGCGATTTCTTCTGCCTCGAGCCGATGAGCCATCTGCCGAACGGGCATCACCTTCCTGATTTCGGTGGGCTCACGCCGCTTGCGCCAGGTGAGGCGCTTGCCGGCACAGTGACGATCCTGATGTCGACGCTGCCGGTTCAACCGAAGGGGTGATAGATGAGCAGCCGTCTGCAGGGCAAGAACATCCTGATAACCGGTGCTGCGCAGGGTATCGGCCTTGCGATGGCGAAGGCTTTCATGCGGGAGGATGCCGCCGTCTTTCTCGTCGATCGCGATGGGGCGCTGCTGGCGCAGGCGGCGAAAGAGCTCCAGCGCAGCGGCGGCCGGCTCGGTTATCTGCCGGCCGATATTACCGATGCCGGAACGATCACGACGTTGGTGGCTCAGGCGAATGAAGAGATCGGACAGCTGAACGCGCTCGTCAACAATGCCGGGGTCAATGTCTTTGCCGAACCGCTCGCGACGACGGACGAGGAATGGAACCGCTGCTTCGACATCAATCTGAAGGGCGCATGGAACTGCTGCAAGGCGGTGCTGCCGGGCCTCATCGAACAGGGTGGCGGCGTCATCCTCAACATCGCCTCAACGCATGCCTTCACGATCATCCCGCACACATTTCCCTATCCGCTGGCAAAACACGCGCTGCTCGGGATGACAAAATCCCTGGGGCTCGAATATGCGGCCCGCAATATCCGGGTGAACGCGCTGGCGCCGGGCTATGTCTCGACGCAGAAGGTGATCGATTACTGGAACAGCTTTCCCGATCCGGAGGCGGCAAGGGCCGAGACGATGAAACTGCATCCCGGCGGGCGCATCGCGACGCCGGAGGAGATTGCCATGGCGGCCGTGTTCATGATCTCAGACGAGTGCCCGTTCATCAATGCCACCTGCCTGACGATCGACGGCGGCCTCAGCGTGCTGCAGCATCCCGCTTGAAGGGCTTCGATCCCGCTATTTTTACAAGCCTGTCGTCTTCTCGGGATAGAGCATTATATTGCCCATCGGGAAGGCTATCTGATCTCCCGCAGGCACGGAGCGGCCCCTGCCGCTTTCTGAAAGCACAATCGAAAACAGGAGGACGGCATGCAGATCAATCGTACGGCTTCGGCTCATTGGACCGGTGGCCTCAAGGACGGAAAAGGCCTGATCTCGACGCAGAGCGGCGCCCTGAAGGATTATCCCTACGGCTTTGCGAGCCGCTTCGAAGGCGTCGCCGGCACCAACCCGGAAGAACTGATCGGTGCCGCCCATGCCGGCTGCTTCACCATGGCGCTGTCGTTGATCCTCGGTGAAGCCGGCTTTACCGCCGAGCATATGGAAACCTCTGCCAAAGTAACGCTCGAAAGCGTCGAGGGCGGCTTTGCTATCACCGCCATTCATCTTTCGCTCTCCGGCCGTATTCCCGGTGCCGATGAGGCGACCTTCACCGAACTCGCCAACAAGGCAAAGGCCGGCTGCCCGGTTTCCAAGGCGCTTGCCTCGGTTCCGATCACACTCGACGTCAAGATCGTCTGATTTCCCTGCTGCCGGCGATGAGGTGCCGCGCGCGTTCGCGTCGCGGCACTTCTCAATTGCGTTCGATGCCCATCGTTCAGCCGCTCCAAATCCTCACATCCAATGAATTCGTGGTGCGCCGACCGGCGCTAGCCGCTCGAACGAACACAGCCGACCCGAACCTGTACTGCGCTCCGGGATGTTGACAAGTGACGCCTGATATTTTACGACTGACGAAATTCAAAATTCGTCAGTCGTTATTCGAGGCATCGAAAGTCATGGACGAGATCGCGGAAAACACGCTCGACATCACCCGGCAGGAGAATGTCACACGCATTCTCGACGCGGCCGAACGGCTGTTTCGGCACTATGGCTACAGCAAGACGACGGTGGCCGACATTGCCCGCGATCTCGGCATGTCGCCCGCCAATATTTATCGTTTCTTCGCCTCCAAGGTGGAAATCCACCAGGCGCTCTGCGGGCGCATGCTCGCCACCGCTTATCAAATCGCCTACGACATCCGCCATCAGCCTATCAGCGCCAGCGAGCGGCTGCGCCGCTATGTCGAGACCCAGCATCAGTTGACGCTCGATCTGATGCTCGACGAGATGAAGGTGCACGAGATGATCATCGTCGCGATCGAGCGCGACTGGCATGTCATCGAAAAGCATATCGACCGTGTTCATGATCTCATTGCCGAAATCATCGCCGAAGGCATTGCAGCCGGGGAATTCGCCGAGCAGGACCCGGTCGTTGCCTCGCGCTGCTTCGGTGCGGCGACGATCAATCTCTGCCATCCGCAGATGGTGGCGCAATGTCTTGCCAAAACGAACCGCGCAAGCGTCGACGAACTGATCGACTACGTGATCAGGGCGCTGAAGAAATAATGGACGGCAGCCGCCGTCGGAACCCCGAAACGATCCAGGAGTGCGGAAGATGTTTTCGCTCAAGACCCTCAGCCATCGCATGCCGTCCGTCGCCAGTCTCGTGCTCGTCGGCGCCATCGGCATCGGCGTTTCCGCGTGCTCGGAAGAGAAGGCTGAGGTCAAGGAAGTCATCCGGCCGGTGAAGGTCGTCGAGATCGCCAAGGCCGGCGACACCCGCAAGCTCGACTATTCCGGCTCGGTCAAGGCGCGTACGGAGATGAACCTCGGCTTTCGCGTTGCTGGCAAGATCACCGAACGCCTCGTCGATATCGGCGACAAGGTGAAACCGGGCGACGTGCTCGCTCGGATGGACTCCACCGATTACCAGCTGGCGGTCAAGACGGCGGAAGCCAATCTCGCAGCCGCTGAAAAAGGCGTCGAAACCGCCGATCTCGTGAACAAGCGCAATCAGCAGCTCTTCGACAAGAATGTTTCGCCGAAATCCCAGCTCGAGCAAGCCTCGCTCAGTTACGATCAGGCCGTTTCAAGCCGCGATGCCGCCGTCTCGGCACTCGATCAGGCGAAGAACCAGGTGAGTTATGCGGAGCTGAAGGCCGACCACAACGGGATTGTCACGACGATCAATGCCGATGTCGGCCAAGTCGTTGCGTCGGGCACTCCCGTCGTCGCCGTTGCCGTCGACGGCGAAAAGGAAGTGCAGATCGCCGTTCCGGAAAATGACATTGCGGAATTCAAGCCGGGCAAAACGGTCAAGGCAAGCTTCTGGGCCGACGACAGGCTGGTGCTCGACGGCAAGGTGCGGGAGGTTTCCGGAAGCGCCGACCAGCAGTCGCGCACCTTTGCGGTCCGGGTGAGCCTGCCGAACGATCCGCGCGTTTTGCTCGGCATGACGGCGACGATCGAGGCCGATGTCAGCAACAGCAACAGCTATGTCTCGATCCCGCTCAGTGCCCTGGCTGAAAAGGACGGCAAGCAGATGGTCTGGACCGTCGACCGCGACACGGCGACCGTGCATGGCCGCGACATCAAGGTCGCCGATTTCACCGGCGACGGCGTGCATGTGACCGAGGGTCTCGATACCGGCGATCTCGTCGTTTCGGCCGGCACGCAGTTCATGAGCGAAAACCTGAAGGTGAAGGTGCCGGACCAGCAGTCGGCCCTGGCTGCCACCGACCAGACCGTTCGCTGAACGCGCCATAAAGAGAGAACAGGACCATGGACGCCACCACCACCGAAAAGCGGCCCTTCAATCTGTCGCGCTGGGCGATCGGACATCCAAGCATCGCCCGCTTCCTCTTCGGGCTGATCATCATCACCGGCGTGCTCGGGCTGATGCGCATGGGCCAGCGCGAGGATCCCGAATTCACCTTCCGCGTCATGGTGGTTCAGGCGATCTGGCCGGGTGCTTCCATCCAGGAAATGGAAGATCAGGTCGTCAACAAGATCGAGCGCAAGCTGCAGGAAACGCCGCATATCGACTGGGTCAAGTCCTATACGCGGGCAGGCAGTGCGATCATCACATTGCAGGTCAAGGGCGACACGAATTCGCAAGAAGTGGCGGATGCCTTCTACCAGGTGCGCAAGAAGGTCGGCGACATCTCCAGCGAGCTGCCGCAGGGCCTGCTTGGCCCCTATTTCAACGACGAGTTCGGCGATACGTTCATCACGCTGCATTCGATCAGCGGCGACGGCTATTCCTATCCGGAACTGAAGAAATTCGCGATCCAGGCGCGCGACATGCTGCTGACGACGCCGGGCGTCGAAAAGGCCGTCATCATCGGCGACCAGCCTGAGAAGATCTATATCGACGTCTCGTCGAAGGCGCTCGCCGAGCGCGGCCTGACGATCCTCGATCTACAGAACGCCATCAAGGGCCAGAATAATGTTGATCCGGCCGGCTCGGTCGATACCGGCCTGCGCTCGGTGCGCATATCGGTCGAAGGCGACGTGAAGAAGGCGGCCGATATCCGCGAGTTGCGCCTTCGCGCCGGCGGCCAGGTCACGCGCCTCGGCGATATCGCCACCGTCAGTTCCGGGCTCGAAGATCCCTACCAGCGCAAGTACCGTTTCAACGGCCACGACAGCGTTCAGGTCGGCGTCGTGATGGCCAAGGGCTTTAACGTAACCGATGTCGGCAAGGGCGTGGAAGCGACCTATCAGCGTTTCGAAGAGGCGCTGCCCTACGGCGTCGCCGTCGATCAGATCGCCAACCAGCCGGACGTGGTGACCGATGCGGTCAGCGAATTCATGCATGCACTCGGCGAAGCTCTCATCATCGTGCTCGTCGTCTCGTTTGTGTCGATCGGCTGGCGATCGGGCCTCGTCATCGCCATTGCCATTCCGCTCGTGCTGGCGGCCACCTTTGCGCTGATGTACGAACTCGGCATCGACCTGCAGCGCATCTCGCTCGGCGCACTGATCATCGCGCTCGGCCTGCTTGTCGACGATGCAATGATCGTCGTCGAGATGATGGAGCGAAAGCTGGAGGAGGGGCTCGTCAAGATCGACGCGGCAAGCTTCGCTTATTCTTCAACCGCCTTCCCGATGCTGACCGGCACGCTGATCACCACGGCCGGCTTCATTCCGGTCGGCTTCGCCGCCTCGACGGCCGGCGAATATGTGCGCTCGCTGTTCTACGTCGTCGGCATCGCGCTTGTCACCTCGTGGTTCGTCGCGGTCTACTTCACGCCGTGGCTCGGCTATATGATCCTCAAGCAGCGCCATCACGCCGGCGAGCATCGCGACGCCTTCGACACCGGCTTCTATCGCCGGCTGCGCGGCACGGTCAGCTGGGCGGTGCGCCACCGCGTCATCGTGCTGCTGCTGACGCTCGGCACCTTCGTCACCAGCCTCTGGGCCTTCCAGTTCATTCCGCAGAATTTCTTCCCGCAATCCTCGCGGCCGGAAATCCTCGTCGATCTCTGGCTGCCCGAGGGCACCAGCATCAAGGAAGTCGAGGTGCAGGCAAAGGCGCTCGAAGCCAAGATGATGGATGATCCCGACAAGCGGTTCATTGCCACCTATATCGGCGAAGGCGCGCCGCGCTTCTTCCTGCCGCTCGACCAGCAGCTGCGCAATCCGAACTTCGCCCAGCTGCTCGTCATGGCCAATGACGAACCGGCGCGCGAGCGGCTGATCGTCAAGCTGCGGACGATCCTTGCGGAAGACTTCCCCGATATTCGCGGCAAGGTCGACCGCCTCTTCCTCGGTCCGCCGACCGGCTGGCCGGTGCAGATGCGCGTCATGGGGCCCGACCGCCAGGAAGTCAGGGAGATCGCCAACCAGGTAAAGGCGCGCTTCCAGGCCAATCCAATGCTCGGCGCCATCCATGACGACTGGCTGGAAGAGGTGCCGGCGATGAAGCTGGTGATCGACCAGGATCGCGCCCGGGCACTTGGCGTCTCCTCGCAGCGTGTCCGTCAGATGCTGCAGACCGCCATGTCAGGGGCTGCGCTCGACGATTTCCGCGACGGCGAGGAGACGGTTTCGATCGTCGCCCGCGAGCCGGATGCCAGCCGTTCGCTGCTGTCGGCGGTCAACTCGGTCTATGTCCCGACGGATTTCGGCGGCTTCGTGCCGGTCTCGCAGGTTGCCAAGGTCGTGCCCGTCATGGAGCAGGGCATCGAATGGCGGCGCGACAGGCTGCCGACGATCACCGTGCGCGCCACGTTGCCTGACGATGTGCAGCCGAACGACGTGGTGATGAAGATGTATGCCGACATGAAGGACCTGCGCGACAGCCTGCCAGCCGGCTACAAGGTCGAGATCCAGGGCGGCGCCGAGGATGCAGCGGAAAGCCAGATGTCGATCGCCGCCAAGGCGCCGATCATGCTCGCCGTCATCATCGTGCTGCTGATGGTGCAGCTGCAGCATTTCGGCAAGGCGATGCTGGTGCTCGCCACCGGACCGCTTGGAATCATCGGTGCGGCGGCCGCATTGCTGATCAGCGGCGCGCCCTTCGGCTTCGTGGCGATCCTCGGCGTCATCGCGCTGCTCGGTATCATCATGCGCAATTCGATCATCCTGGTCGACCAGATCGACCAGGATATCAAGGCCGGCATGCACCGGCAGGAGGCGATCGTCGGCGCGGCCGTGCGCCGTTTCCGGCCGATCATGCTGACGGCCCTGACCGCCGTGCTGGCGCTGATCCCGATCTCGCGCGGTGTCTTCTGGGGTCCGCTCGCCTACGCGATGATGGGCGGCATTCTGGTTGCGACCGTGCTTACCATTCTGGTTCTGCCCGCCGGTTACGCCCTTTTCTTCGGCCGAGAGCCGAAGGCAAAGGACGAGCCAGGCCGGCATGCCGACGCCATCCAGGAAGAGGCGGATGACAGACATCCGCCGGCGTTGGCAGCTGAGTGAGGACGGCGCGGCGAAGGCCGCGCCGTTTTCCTCTTCGGCCGTCGATTCCCATCAAAACAGGCCGCTGCTGAACCCGCGGGGCCCATCAGGCAGCCTTTGAACGGTTCTCATCGCTGCTCGCCCGCCCTGAGCCTGCGCGCCGATTCCATTGCCGCCCCGAAAAAGCTAAGCTGGGAATCATGCCGGGAGCCCAGTCGCGATCCCGGTCACTCATCGACAGGGCAAGGTACGATCATGGCCGATTACCATTTGGAAGCAAGCTGGAGCCCGATCGAAGGCAGCTTTGGGCGCCTGACCTTCACGCTGTTCAATCTTTCGGCCGAGCCACTGTCGACATTCTTGCTCGCCTATACATCAGAGACGCGGGTTGCCGACAAACATGTCTGCGATGGCGGCAGCCTCAAGCGGCGGATCGCGCATTTCCATGAATTCCTGCCGCCCGAAGACCTGAGCGTGCCGCCCGGCGGGCGCTGGCGGTTCACCGTCGAGGGGCTGACCAGGGAGCCGAAACATAGGACGGCCGGCGTCAAATCGGCCTATCTGACACTCGGTGACGGGCGCCACGTTCCTGTCGGTTTCGGCGATCTCATGCTCGAAGGCCGAGATGGCGGCGTGGCCTTGCCGCTTCTGCCGCCGGGCCGGGCCGAGGAACCTTACTCGCTGCTGCCCTGGCCGCTGGCGCTCGGGCTGAAGGCGGGAGAGCTGCCGGTTATCCTTTATCCGGCCGAGCGGATGCGGCCCGATGCGGTCAAGGCGCTCTCGCTGGTTCTCGCGCTCTATCAGCGGCTCTATCCGGCCGACAATGTGCCGTTTTCCCTCAGTGCCGTCGAAGGCGGGCGGGCCATTCGTTTCGTCACCGAATCGTCGATCGCCGCCTTTGCCTACGAATTGCGTTTTACGGCACATGAGATCGTGCTTTCGAGTGCGGATGTCGCCGGGCGGCATTACGGGCTGATCAGCCTGGTGCAACTGCTGCACGGCGCCCGCGCCGATCCCGAGCGCTTCAAATTCCCCAATTTCGGCACGATCGCCGACCAGCCGCGTTATGACTGGCGCGGCTGCCATCTCGATGTGTCCAGGCAGTTCTATCCGGTGGCGGACGTCATGCGGCTGATGGATATTCTCGCCTGGAACAAGCTCAACATCTTCCATTGGCACCTGACGGATGACGAAGCGTGGCGGCTGGAGATCAAGGCCTATCCCGCGCTGACGGAGATCGGCGCCCGGCGCGGGCCGGATGAAGTGCTCGTGCCGCAGCTCGGCGACGGGGCGCAAACGCGCTCCGGCCACTACACGCAGGAGGACGCCAGACGGATCGTTGCGCATGCAGCCTCGCTGCATATCGAGGTAGTGCCGGAAATCGATATTCCGGGCCACAGCATGGCGACGCTGTTCTCGCTGCCCGAACTCGTCGACGGGCAGGAGGCGCCGGACAGTTACCGCTCGGTGCAGGGTTATCCGAACAACGCGCTCAATCCGGCGGTGCAATTCACCTATAAATTTCTCGGCAAGGTGTTCGACGAGATGGTGGCGCTGTTCCCCGGCGAATATCTTCATATCGGCGGCGACGAGGTGGCGCATGGCTCCTGGCTGTCCTCGCCGCTCTGCAAGGCACTGATGGAGCGGGAGAAACTTGCCGGCACCGCCGAGCTGCAATCCTATTTCCTGAAACGTATCAAAGCCATGCTGTCGGAACGCGGCAGGAAACTTGCCGGCTGGAACGAGGTCTCGCATGGCGGCGGCGTCGACCGCGACGGCACGCTGCTGATGGCCTGGGAAAAGCCCGCCGTCGGCATCGAGCTGGCACAGGAAGGCTACGACGTGGTGATGACGCCAGGGCAGGCCTATTATCTCGACATGGCGCAGGCTGAGGCCTGGGCCGAGCCCGGCGCCGCCTGGGCGGGCTACGCGCCGCCGGAACACACCTATGCTTACGAGGCCGAGGGCGAGTTGCCGGAGGCGCTGCAGGATAAGATGCGCGGCATCCAGGCCTGCATCTGGACCGAGAACTTCATCTCGCGCGCCTATTTCAACCGGCTGGTTTTTCCGCGTCTCCCGGCGGTCGCCGAGGCTGCCTGGACGCCTTCTGTGCGTAAGGACTGGGATCGCTTCGCCGCGATCGTGCGGATGTGGCCGGTGCTTTAAGGAATCGCAATTCCGGATGGAAAATCGCTTCGCACTTTTCGTGGAATTGCTTCAGGCCGTCTCGGCCTTCAGCCCCAAAAGCGCTGCGCCGATCAGGCCGGGTTCGATGCGGCATTCGCTGCGCACCACCAGTGGGCGATCGAACTTGCGCAGGATGCGGGCGCGCACGGCGTGGTCGAGTTCGGCAAGCAGCGGCTCGACATTGGAAAGCCCGCCGCCGACCGGTACGATGGTCGCGCCGGTGATGTTGATCGTCAGCGCCAAGGGCGAGGCGACGAGATCGACATAGACGTCGATCGTCCGTGTCGCCCTCTCCTCTCCACGGCGCCACTGAGCGATGATCTCCTCGCTGGCAAGGTCGAGATCGTGCAGCGTCTTGTGCAGTCGCTCCAGGCCGCGGGCGCCGCCGACAGTGTCGACGCAGCCCTGCTGGCCGCAGCCGCAGGCATAGGCGGGAATGGCCACAGGCGGATTGCCGGCCGCGGATGCGATGATCGGCCCGTGGCCCCATTCGCCGGCAAAGCCGCCGGCCTCGTTGACGAGGCGCCCGTCGGCAACCAGGCCGCCACCGACGCCGGTGCCGAGGATAGCGCCGAAGACGATGCGGTGGCCGCGGCCGGCGCCGAGACCGGCTTCGGCAATAGCGAAACAGTCGGCATCGTTGGCGATCAGCACAGGCAGGCCGAGTTCGGCTTCGAGATCGGCCGCGAGCGTGCGGTCGTGGATACAGGGAATGTTGGCGCAGATCAGGCGCTGCGTATCGGGATCGACAACGCCGGCGATGGAGAGGGCGATGCCGTTCGGCTGTTCGCCGGTTTCGGCGATGATGTCGCGCAGGGTCTCGACGAAAGCGGCAAAATCATCCCTGGGTGTCGGGCGGCGGCCGAGGGGAACGATGTCTGTCTCGGAACGAGCGATGCCACCCTTGATGGCGGTGCCACCGATGTCGAATGAAATGATCATTGCCACTCTGCCGTTTCTCTGGTCTCCCAGCGTCTGCTTGCATTGTTGGCGGGGAATTTCAAGCGCTCATTCGGCGGGGTGTCGCCGGCTTTAGGGCGTGCCGTGTGCCATCCCCTCTGTTCTGCAGGACATCTCTCCCGCAGGTCGAATAGGCGGACGGTACTCCGTCTTCCATTCCGTCATGGCAAGACGTTGGAGAAATCTGGTGATCCCCAGCCCATCGGCTCCGATCGCAACGGTAATTTCTAACCCCGCAAGTCATTCAATTGGCATATTGCATCGCCAGAATCCGGCCCTACACTTTCATAAACTGTCGGACCCACGACAATCGATACGAGAGAAAACAGTACCATCCGAAGACCACGTCCCAAAGGCCGCCGCCTCTCATCCATTTTGCGGCAGATGGCCGCCGACCACAGCCGCGAACGGATCTCGATCGGCGATCTATTCGACACGATGGGTGACAGGGCGATCAGCGCGTTGATGCTGATCTTCGCGCTTCCGAACGCCTTTCCTACTCCGCCGGGCACCTCGGCCGTGCTCGGGGCGCCATTGATCTTCCTGGCAGCGCAACTGACCTTCGGGCTGAAACCCTGGCTACCGAAGGTGATTGCCAACCGTTCGATGCGCCGGGAGGATTTCGAGACCATTGTCGGCCGCATCCACCGCTGGCTCGCCTGGGCCGAACGCATGCTGAAACCGCGGCTGGCGATCTTCGCCGAACCGCCGGCGGAATATCTGGCCGGGGCGGCATGCCTGCTGCTGTCGATCGTGCTGTTGCTGCCGGTCCCGCTCGGCAATATTCTGCCGGCGATCACGATCTCGGTCTTCGCTTTCGGCATATTGGGCCGTGACGGTCTTTTCGCGCTCATCGGCTTCGTGATGACGGCAGTGTCGCTCGTTATTGCCGGCGGGGTGATTTACGGTCTCGTGAAGGCAGCGATCTATCTCGTCCTGCGATGGCTTGCCTAAGCGGGGGTTTGCCCGAGTGAAGGCGGTTATTTGGCTGGGCTCCCTGCAACAGGCTCGACATTTGCCGGAATTTTGTTTTGATCTGGCGCGATACAGACTCAAATCATGTTCGGCGACGGCGCGCCGGCTCACTTTGCGCGGTAGGCATTAGATGGTAAAAAGATCCGAGACCCCTGCACGGCTCGACGATGCGGCGCGTGCCGGCTGGCTCTACTACGTCGCCGGGCGCACGCAGGACGAAATCGCCGCTGCGATGGGCATCTCGCGGCAATCGGCGCAGCGGCTGGTGTCGCTGGCGGTCGCCGAGCGCCTGATCAAGGTGCGGCTCGATCATCCGATCGCAGCCTGCCTGGAGCTCGGAAGTCAGCTGCGCCGTAAATTCGGGCTGAAACATGTGGAGGTGGTGCCGAGCGATCCCGCGTCGTCGTCGACGACGGTCGGTATCGCCGAGGCAGCGGCGGCCGAGATCGAGCGGTGGCTGAAACGGCCGGAGCCCATCGTACTCGCCATCGGTACCGGCCGCACCTTGAAGGCGGCGGTCGACCAGCTTCCGGCGATCGAATGTCCCAATCACCGCATCGTTTCGCTGACCGGCAATATCGCACCGGACGGATCGGCGGCCTATTACAACGTCATCTTCAGCATGGCCGATGCGGTGAAGGCACGACACTATCCGATGCCGCTGCCGGTGCTCGTCACCTCGGCGGAGGAGCGCGAGTTGCTGCATGGCCAACAGCTGGTGCGCTCGACGCTTAATATGAGCGCCCAGGCCGATGTCACCTTCGTCGGCATCGGCGAGCTCGGCATCGATGGGCCGCTCTGCGTCGACGGTTTTCTCGAGAAGGACGAGATGATGGAGCTGATGCGGGGGGGCGCTGTCGGCGAAATCTGCGGTTGGATCTTTGATGTCGATGGCAGGTTGATCGACAACCCGATCAACGAGCGCGTCGCGTCCGCGCCGATCCCATCCCGCGATGCATCGATGGTCATTGGGCTGGCCAAGGGCAAGCGCAAGTTCAAGGCGATCAGGGCCGCCGTTGTCGGCCATCAAATCAACGCTCTGATCACCGACGAAGAGACTGCTGAGTTTTTGCTCAAGAACTGAGCAAAAAATATTATATTTAAATCAATGGGATGACTATTGCCTTCGGCACTGCAGCAACGATTGCCGATTGACATTCTTTGTTGTTTGTTGAGTAATTGCCCATGAGCGAAGCGAATGCTCACACCCCATCTTCTGGGAGGAAGATTATGACATTGAGAACTTTTCTGCTGGGCGCCTGCTCAGCACTGGCGTTTGCCGGCATGGCTTCGGCCGAAACGCTGACGATCGCGACCGTGAACAACGGCGACATGATCCGGATGCAGAAGCTGACGGATGACTTCAAGGCGAAGAATCCCGGCATCGACCTTGAATGGGTAACCCTCGAAGAAAACGTGCTGCGCCAGAAGGTCACGACCGACATCGCGACCAAGGGCGGCCAGTACGACGTTCTGACGATCGGCACCTATGAAGTTCCGATCTGGGCAAAACAGGACTGGTTGCTGCCGCTCGACAATCTCGGCGCCAACTACGACGTCGACGACCTGCTGCCGGCAATCCGCAGCGGCCTGACTGTAGACGGCAAGCTCTATGCTGCGCCGTTCTATGGTGAAAGCTCGATGGTCATGTACCGCAAGGACCTGTTCGACGCTGCCGGCCTGAAGATGCCCGACGCGCCGACCTGGGACTTCGTCGCCGACGCTGCCCGCAAGATCACCAACAAGGACAAGGAAATCTACGGCATCTGCCTGCGCGGCAAGGCCGGCTGGGGCGAGAACATGGCCTTCCTGACGGCCATGTCCAATTCCTTCGGCGCACGCTGGTTTGACGAGAAGTGGAAGCCGCAGTTCGATCAGCCGGAATGGAAGGACACGCTCGACTTCTACGTCAAGCTGATGAAGGATGCCGGCCCTCCGGGCGCCTCCTCCAACGGCTTCAACGAGAACCTGGCGCTGTTCCAGACCGGCAAGTGCGGCATGTGGATCGACGCAACGGTTGCCGCTTCCTTCGTCGCCGATCCGAAGCAGTCGCAGGTCGCCGACAAGGTCGGCTTCGCGCTCGCCCCGGACAAGGGCCTCGGCAAGCGCGGCAACTGGCTCTGGGCCTGGAGCCTGGCCATCCCGGCAGGTACCCAGAAGGCCGAAGCTGCTGAGAAGTTCGTCGCCTGGGCAACCAGCAAGGAATACAGCAACCTCGTCGCCGAGAAGGAAGGCTGGCTGAACGCACCTCCGGGCACCCGCAAATCGCTCTATGCGAATGCGGACTACCAGAAAGCGGCTTCGTTCGCCAAGATGACGCTCGACTCGATCAACTCGGCCGATCCGACCAAGCCGACCGTCAAGCCGGTCCCCTATGTCGGCGTCCAGTTCGTGGCGATCCCGGAATTCCAGGGCATCGGCACGGCAGTGGGCCAGCAGTTCTCCGCAGCTCTTGCCGGCCAGCTTTCGGTCGACCAGGCCCTGCAGAGCGCCCAGCAGCTGGCAACCCGCGAAATGACCAAAGCCGGCTACATTAAATAAAACCTCCTGAGCAAGAGGCGGATCCTTGACAATCCGCCCCTCTGGGTCGCCGATTGCCCGAACTGCATCGGCGGCCTCTTTTTTCAACCAAAGCTGCCTTGCGGCCGCTCCCCGCTTCCGTCCAGATCGGTGATTGCCATGGCAACGTTACATACCCGCTCCGCCGCGCGCCTGATGATTGCGCCCTCCGTGCTGCTGCTGTTTGCGTGGATGATCGTCCCGCTTGTGATGACGATCTATTTCTCGCTGCTGAACTACAATCTGCTCAGCCCCGGCATGGAGAGCTTCGTCGGCTTTCTGAACTACGAATACTTCCTGTCCGACCCGGCCTTCTTTGCGGCGCTGATCAATACGTTGTTGCTCGTCGCCGGTGTGTTGCTGATCACCGTCATCGGCGGCATCGCCTTTGCGCTGCTGCTCGACCAGCCGATGTACGGCCAGGGCATCGTGCGCATTCTGGTGATCGCGCCGTTCTTCGTCATGCCGACGGTGGCAGCACTGGTCTGGAAGAATATGTTCATGAACCCGGTCAACGGCCTGTTCGCGCATCTTGCCAAGGCGCTCGGCCTGCAGCCGATCGACTGGCTGGCGAACGCGCCGCTGTTTTCCGTCATTCTGATCGTCGCCTGGCAGTGGCTGCCCTTTGCTACCCTCATCATGCTGACCGCGCTGCAGTCGCTCGACGAGGAGCAGAAGGAAGCCTCCGAAATGGACGGCGCCGGGCCGATCTCGAAGTTCATCTACATCATCCTGCCGCATATGGCGCGTGCCATCACCGTGGTGATCCTGATCCAGACGATCTTCCTGCTTTCGGTCTTTGCCGAAATCCTCGTCACCACCAATGGCGGGCCGGGCACCGACAGCACCAACCTTACCTATCTCGTCTATGCCCAGGCGCTGCTGCAGTTCGATATCGGCGGGGCATCGGCCGGCGGTATCGTGGCTGTTATCCTCGCCAATATCGTCGCGATCTTCCTCGTGCGCCTCGTCGGCAAGAATCTGGAGGCTTGAGATGGCCAGAAAAGTCACAACGCAGCGCAAGCTCATCGTCACCGCGATCGCCTGGACGCTCGGCATCCTGATCTTCTTCCCGATTCTCTGGACGTTTCTGACCAGCTTCAAATCGGAAGCCGACGCCATCGCCTCGCCGCCGCAATTCCTGTTCTTCCACTGGACGACGGAAAACTACGCCGAGGTGCAGAGCCGGTCGAACTATCTCAGCCACTTCATGAACTCGGTGATCATCTCCTTCGGCTCGACGCTGATCGGCCTGATCATCGCTATTCCCGCCGCCTGGGCGATGGCGTTTTCGCCGACCAAGCGGACCAAGGACGTGCTGATGTGGATGCTGTCGACCAAGATGATGCCACCTGTGGGCGCGCTGATCCCGATCTACCTGCTGTTTCGCAATTCGGGTCTGCTCGACACGCGCACCGGCCTCGTCATCGTGCTGACGCTGATCAACCTGCCGATCATCGTCTGGATGCTCTATACCTACTTCAAGGAAATCCCCGGCGAGATCCTCGAAGCGGCGCGCATGGATGGGGCGTCGCTGATGAAGGAGATCGTCTACGTGCTGACGCCGATGGCGGTGCCCGGCATTGCCTCGACGCTGCTTTTGAACATCATCCTTGCCTGGAACGAGGCGTTCTGGACGCTCAACCTCACCGCCTCGAAGGCGGCGCCGCTGACGGCCTTCATCGCCTCCTATTCCAGCCCCGAGGGCCTGTTTTACGCCAAGCTGTCGGCGGCATCGACGATGGCGATCGCGCCGATCCTGATCCTTGGCTGGTTCAGCCAGAAACAACTCGTCCGCGGCCTGACCTTCGGCGCTGTGAAATAACATAAAAGGGAGAGAAACATGGGCAGCATTACCCTTCAGAAGGTTTCCAAGGTCTTCGGCGAAGCCAAGGTCATCCCTTCGATCGATCTCGACATCAAGGACGGCGAGTTCGTCGTCTTCGTCGGCCCGTCGGGCTGCGGCAAGTCCACGCTGCTCCGGCTGATCGCCGGGCTCGAGGATGTCTCCGGCGGTAAGATCGTCATCGACGGCAGGGACGCCACCGAAAAGGCGCCGTCTGAGCGCGGCCTTGCCATGGTGTTCCAGTCCTATGCGCTTTATCCGCATATGAGCGTGCGCAACAACATCGCCTTCCCGCTGAAGATGGCTGGCGTCGACAAGGCGGAGATCGACCGCAAGGTGAGCGATGCCGCCCGGGTGCTGAACCTCACCGATTATCTCGAACGCAAGCCGCGTCAGCTGTCCGGCGGCCAGCGCCAGCGCGTGGCGATCGGTCGCGCCATCGTGCGCCAGCCTTCGGCCTTCCTGTTCGACGAACCGCTGTCGAACCTCGATGCGGCGCTGCGTGTCAACATGCGCCTCGAAATCAGCGAGTTGCACCAGCAGCTGAAGACGACGATGGTCTATGTCACCCACGACCAGGTCGAGGCGATGACCATGGCCGACAAGATCGTCGTCTTGAACAGGGGCAATATCGAGCAGGTCGGCTCGCCGCTCGAACTCTACAGCCGCCCCCGCAACCTCTTCGTCGCCGGCTTCATCGGATCGCCGAAGATGAACTTCATCACAGGCCAACACGCCGCCGCGCTGAATGCACATACCATCGGCGTCCGGCCCGAACATGTGCTGTTGTCGATGGAGAGCGGCGATTGGAAGGGCAGGGTCGTGGTCGCCGAACATCTCGGTTCCGACACCTTCCTGCATATTGATGCCGATGGCATCGGCATGGTGACGGCGCGCGGTAGCGGCGACTTCCCGGCCAAAGCGGGAGACACGGTCTTCCTGACGCCGGACCGTTCGCGTATTCACAAATTCAACGAGGGCGGCCTTGCCATCTGAGGCAGGCGGCCGGGCTGGGGGCAGGCATGCGAGCCGGACGATGGCGCCCGGCCGTTTCCGGTAGACCTTCAAGAGGACTGAAACATGACGTGCAAATTATCGCTGGCAACACTTTCGGATGTGGCGCGCACTGCCGCCATCCCTGGATATGACAGGGCATCGCTGAAAGCCGGCATCGTGCACTTCGGCGTCGGCAATTTCCACCGTGCCCACCAGGCGATCTATCTCGACGATCTCTTCAACGCCGGCACGGATCACGACTGGGCGATCGTCGGTGCCGGTGTACTGCCGTCGGATGCCGCCATGCGCGAAAAGCTCGCGGCGCAGGATTTCCTGACGACAGTGGTCGAACAGGACAACAACAAGACGGCGGCGCGCGTCACGGCACCGATGATTGACATTCTGCCGGTCGGCGATGCCGCTGCGATCATCGCCAAGCTTGCCGATCCCGACATCCGCATCGTCTCGATGACGATCACCGAGGGCGGCTATTTCATCGACGCATCAGGCACATTCAATCCGACCCATCCGGCGATCGCCGCCGACGGACAAAATCCCCACGCGCCGAAGACAGTGTTCGGCCTGATCGTCGCCGGCCTGAAAGCGCGCAAGGACAGGGGCATCGGTCCCTTCACCGTCATGTCCTGCGACAACATTCCCCATAATGGCGTCGTCACCGCCAATGCCGTCGTCGGCACGGCGGCACTTTCGGACCCTGCCTTTGCCGACTGGATCCGGGCGAATGTCGCCTTCCCGAACGGCATGGTCGACCGCATCACGCCGGCGACCAGCCAGCGCGAGGTCGATTTCCTCCGGGACAATTTCCAGATCGAGGACAGTTGGCCGGTCTATTGCGAGGAATTCAAGCAATGGGTGCTCGAGGATAAGTTCACGGCTGGCCGGCCGGCGCTGGAAAAGGTCGGCGTCACCTTCGTCCCCGATGTCACGCCCTACGAGCACATGAAGATCCGCATCCTCAACGGCGGGCATGCCGCGATCGCCTATCCGGCGGCGTTGATGGACATTCATTTCGTTCATGATTCCATGGAAGACCCGCTGATCCGCGCCTTCCTTGCCAAGCTCGAGAAAGACGAGATCATCCCGATCGTGCCGCCGGTGCCGAACACGTCGCTGACGGATTATTTCGCCCTGATCGAACATCGCCTGCTCAATCCGAAGATTGCGGATACCATTCCGCGGCTGGCGCAGGACGGCTCCAACCGCCAGCCGAAATTCATCCTGCCGTCGACGCTCGACAATCTGCGTCAGGGCAGGGACGTCGTCGGCCTGGCGCTGGTTTCAGCTCTCTGGTGCCGCTATTTCGCCGGCAAGTCCGACAGCGGCAAGGATATCGTCTTCAACGATGCGAGCGCAGAGCGCCTGCATGCGGCGGCGCTGAAAGCCAAGGACGACCCGTCGGCCTTCCTCGTCTTCGACGATATTTTCGGCGAAGTGGCGAAATCCGAACTTTTCCGCAAGCGTTTCGCTTATGCTCTCAAAACCCTGTGGGAAAAGGGCACGCGGGAGACGCTGCAGCTCTATCTCGACGGCAAGCTCGCAGTGTAAGGAATCCGGATGGCGGTATCTGCTGCCGCCATTCGTCCGGCCTTGCGAGTGACGCGGGACGGTAACGCGTCCGAATTGAACTCAGGTTGGGTCTTCCATGGCTGATGCTGAAACACGGCTGGTCATCTTCGATTGCGATGGCGTACTCGTTGACAGCGAGCCGATCTCGATCAGCGTGCTCGTCGGGGCGATGAACGATCTCGGCGTCTCGATCACCGAGGACCAGGCTTATGAGCGTTTTCTCGGCCGCAGCCTGTCTACTCTCATCGATACGCTGGAAACCGAATTCAACGTTCATGCCGGCGAGGAATTCCTCGAGCGTATCCGCACCGATCTCTACGCCCGTTTTCGCACGGAACTGAAGCCGATCGAGGGTATCGCCGCGACGATCGACGGGCTTGGCCTTCCCTGTTGCGTTGCCTCGTCGAGCCAGATGGAGCGAATCCGGCTGTCGCTGTCGGTGACCGGACTTCTCGACAAACTGCCCGACATCTTCAGCGCGACGATGGTCAAGCGCGGCAAACCGGCGCCTGATCTCTTCCTGCATGCGGCGCGTGAAATGCAGGTCGAGCCTGCTCATTGCCTTGTCGTTGAAGACAGCCCGGCCGGCGTTGCCGCCGCCAAGGCGGCAGGCATGACGGTCTTCGCCTTCACCGGCGGATCACACGCCAACTTCGCCGGATACCGTGCCGAACTCGACCGCCTTTCGCCGGAAGTGGTGTTTGACGCCATGCCGGATTTGATACACCTTGTCCGCAACCATAAGCTGGACGGGACCAAGACTTGATGCGTGATCATGTGGTTGCGGTAGATATCGGCACGGGCAGTGCGCGCGCCGGCGTCTTCGATGCACGTGGCCGACTGCTCGCCAAGGCGGAGCATCCGATCGTGATGAACCGGCCGCGCGAAAACCATGCCGAGCACGATTCCGAAGATATCTGGTCGGCCGCCTGCATGGCAGTGCGCAGGGCGATGGAGCAATCCGGCATCGCCGCCGCCTCGGTCGGAGCGATCGGCTTCGACGCCACCTGTTCGCTCGTCGTCCGTGACGTCGAGGGCCGGCAGCTCAGCGTTTCCACAGGCGGGGAGAGGCGTTTCGACACGATCGTCTGGCTCGACCATCGGGCGCTGAAGGAAGCCGATTTCTGCACGGCGACGCAGCATAGAGTGCTCGAACATTCCGGCCACGTGATGTCGCCGGAAATGGAGATGCCGAAGCTGATGTGGCTGAAGAAGAAGCTGCCCGCCACATGGGAAAAGGCCGGCTACTTCTTCGATCTCGCCGATTTCATGACATGGAAATCGACCGGATCGCCCGCCCGCTCGCGCTGCACGCTGACGGCGAAATGGAACTATCTCGCCCATCTCGAAAAGGGCTGGCAGCAGGATTTCCTGGAACGGATCGGCCTTGAGGACCTTCAGGCGCGCGGCCACCTGCCGGATGAGACCACGCCTGTCGGAGACAACGTCGGCCGGCTGACGCAGGAAGCGGCGGAAGCGCTGGGGCTGACGACGGACTGCCATGTCGCTGCCGGGATGATCGACGCCTATGCCGGCGCACTCGGCGCGCTCGGCGGCTACGCCGCCGATCCTGTCAAACGCGAGCACCAGCTGGCGCTGATTGCCGGCACGTCGAGCTGCATCGTTACCTTCTCGCGGGAACGTAAGCCGAGCCATGGCATGTGGGGTCCCTATTACGAGGCTGTCTTCCCGCAGTCCTGGCTGGTGGAGGCCGGGCAATCGGCGACCGGCGCGTTGCTCGACCACATCGTGCGCATGCATGCGGCCGGTGGCGAGCCGACGGCAGCGCTGCATCAGAAGATCGTCGCGCGTATCGCGGAATTGCGGGCTGAGGAGGGCGATGACTTCGGTGCGCGGATCTTCGTGCTGCCGGATTTCCATGGCAACCGTTCGCCGCTCGCCGATCCGCACGCCGTCGGCGTCGTCAGCGGGCTGACCCTTGATACGTCCTTCGACGGGCTCTGCGCGCTCTATTGGCGGTCTGCGGTGGGGATTGCGCTCGGCATCCGCCATATCCTGGAAATGATGAAGGAATACGGCTACATGCCCGATACGCTGCATATTGCCGGCGGGCATGTGAAGAACCCGGTGCTGATGGAGCTTTATAGCGATGCGACTGGCTGCAAGGTCGTGGTGCCGAGGATGAACGAGGCGGTGCTGCTCGGCACCGCGATCGCAGCATCCGTCGCCTGCGGCTTGTACAAGGATCTGGCGGCGGCCGGCGAGGCGATGTATCCGGGCGGCGACGAACGGCTTCCCGACAAGGCCAAGCAGGCGCTTTACGACCGCGACTACCGCCGTCTTCTCGCCATGCACCGGCACCGCGCCGAACTGGAAACGATGCAATAGACGCCGCCTATGCACTGGCCTTTTAAATTAGTGGTTTGCCGTCTCGCCGAGGACTGTCGCGAATTCCATCATGCGGCGGCGGCGAAGCGCAGCCTCTTCTCCGACTTGGAGGATGACGGATTCCGACAGGCAATCGAGCAGCGCGATCAGCGGCGGAAGATTATCGAGATCGGGGGCGCGAGCGGGCGGCAAGGGCAGCATGACGTTCGACTGGTCCGCCATCCAGTCCGCTTGCTGCGGCGAAATGAGCACCACCTTATAACCGTAGCGCCGCGCCGTTCTGGCAAGCAGCCGTGCCTTGGCGAAGCGGCGGCAATCGATGATGACAAGCAGCGCGTCGTCGACCGCCAGCCGGGCGAAGAGTTCCGCAAAACGGTTGTCGGCGGCGTCGAGGGTGCGCACGCCGTCGCGGGCTTGCGTCAGCCGCTGACAGAAATGATTGGCCAGGCTTGAGAGCCGCGCATGCGTGGCGATCGACACTTCGCGGGCAGTGCTGATCAAGCCGACGGCCTCCGACCAGTGCGCCTGCGCCGTCAGATGATAGATATGATGGAGGGCCTGAATCTGTTCGGCGACCAGCACGGCGAGCGGTTTACCCTCCGCGGCGTCCGCATGCAGCTCGCTCATAGCGCTCTGCAATTGCGCCGGCGATGTCGTCACGGTCTCGCGAATCTCCACCTTGACGCTGTCCAGTCCCTGATAGCCGAGCGCGCGCAGAAAGCGCCCGACGGTCATCGGCGAAAGATCCAGCCTGTCGGCGACGGACGCAGCCGTCTCGAACGGCAGGTCGTTCAGGTGCTCGGTGAAATATTTCGCGATACGGCGTTCGGCCGGCGTGCCGGTTTTTGCGTATTGCCTGAGTTTGTGCACAAAGTCTTCCACATCAGCCTCCCCCGTCTTCCCTCAGAGGCGTTCCGGGGGTGCGCTGTTGCGCGCCCTTGTCTTTGCAACTATTCTCGGAAGCTGCTTCTCAGGCCCATGCGTATTTTAGATGCCTTACAATATTATATTAGCATTCAGTTTTCGACAAGTTTTCTATTACAGAATGCAATTTTATTCTCTCTTGTCGATGGCCTCCACCTTTCCTACATCTTCGGCGCAACCGGAGACGCCTGAGACATGATTCTTGACGCCGCTCGACTTTCGCTCGCCAATTTATTCGCATCGGAAACACGTTCTGTCTTCTGGAAGGTGCTCGGCCTGACGATTCTCGTGCTCGTCGGCCTCTGGTTCGCTTTGCGCGGGGCCTTCATGGCCTTGCTCTTTCCCTGGCTCACGGGCTTCTTTCCCGAGATGCCGGATTGGGCGGGGTGGCTCGCTTTCCTCTTCGCGATCCTTGCCGGTATCGGCCTTGCGCTGATGCTGGCGTTGCTGCTGTCGCCGGTGACGGCGCTGATCGCCGGCCTGTTTCTCGACGATGTCGCCGATGTCATCGAAAAGCGCGACTATCCCAAGGACGCGCCGGGCACCGCCATGCCGCTCGGTCCGGCGATGGCAAGCTCGATCAAGTTCCTCGGCGTGGTGATCCTCGGCAATATCGTGGCATTGTTGTTGCTGTTTATCCCCGGCGTCAATCTGGTCGCGTTCTTTCTGGTGAATGGCTATCTGCTCGGACGGGAGTTCTTCGAATTCGCCGCTATGCGCTCCCGTTCGCCTGATGCGGCACGGCTCTTCCGCGCCAAGCATGCCTCCACCGTCTTTCTCGGCGGGCTGGTGATCGCCCTCTTTCTGGCGATCCCGATCGTCAATCTTCTGACACCGCTTTTTGCCGCCGGCATGATGGTGCATCTGCACAAACTGGTTTCCGCACGGGATACCGGTTTGCGGACCTAGAGCCTTTCCGGGTTAGATTGAAGCATTCTGTTGGCTCAAACGGAGTCGGATGGTCGGCCGGCCGGCGCGCGTCGTAGCCCAGCTCTACGGCCAAGCCGGCCGGTCGATCAGCCGGCCCGTTTCAGCCAACCCGAAGGGCCGGGCATCTTTCCGTCAGGACAGAGGCGATCGGCTCGGACGTACCAAGAGGTATGCCCATCGCCAATCGCCTTTGCCCTGACGAAAACTTGCTCCGGAAGAATGCTTCAATCTAACCCGGAAAGGCTCTAAGGCTCAACCAAGCAGGGCGGAGACGTCGTACATCGCCGCAAATTCAGCGCTCGGCGGGATCGGCTTGATGATGTCGATCAGCACACCGTTCGGATCGGCAGTGATGAAGTGCCGCTGGCCGAAATCCTCGTCGCGGATTTCTCTCAGAATTGGCAGGCCGGCGCTCCGGCAGGCTGCATAGATTGCATCGACATCGGCGACCTCGAAATTGAGGAGCAGGCCAGACACCTTGCCGCGGGCTATAGTCGGGATGGTCTCGTGCCTGCCGTCAAGGATGGCAAGCGTGATGTGCTCATTCTCTGCCGATTGCAGGTGAACGTACCAGTCGCTCTCGAACAGAGCTTTGAAGCCGAAATGCGTGCAATAGAAGCTGGCGGTGCCGGTAACGTCGTCGGTCATGATGACAGGATAATAGCTCGTCGATTTCATCTCTTTTTCCTCCTTTGCATTTACATGCAATCTGTATGTTTTTTGCTATTAACATACATGCAGTTTGTATGTAAAGAGAGCGTATGAGTCGCAGCAATCGCGAGAGATCGGAACAGACGAGACAGGCGCTGATCGACGCCGGTCGGCGTCTCTTCATCGAGAAAGGTTATGCCGAAACCGCGACGCCGGAGATCGTGGCGGCGGCGGGAGTGACGCGTGGCGCGCTCTATCATCATTTTGAAGACAAGAGGGCGCTTTTTCGCGCGGTTATCGAATGCGAGGCGAAAGCGGTGGGCGAGGCGATCGAGGCGCGCTCGGCGTCTTACGACGCGCCGCGTGCCACGCTGATCGCCGGTGCCTCGGCCTATTTCGATGCGATGAGGGCGGAAGGGCGCACGCGGCTGCTGCTGATCGAGGCACCTGCCGTTCTCGGCTTGTCGGCGACCGCGGCGATCGATGCAGAGAATTCGGAAGCGACGCTGCGGGCAGGGCTTGCAGCCATGCTTCCGGAGGCCGGCGCTATGCTCGAACCGCTGACGTCGCTGCTATCGGCGGCCTTCGATCGCGCGGCGATCGCGATCGAGGCGGGCGCTGAGAGGCGGCATTACGAACAGGCAATCGCTGTTCTACTCGACGGCCTCGCCGATCACCTGCGGCGGTAGCTCGGCCAGCGGCGCCGGCACATCCCAACTCTTCTCCGCCGATTTGCAGAGATCGGCGATGATACAGCGCTCGCATTCAGGCCGGCGCGCCTTGCAGGTGTAGCGGCCATGCAGGATCAGCCAGTGATGGGCGTGATAGAGGTAATGCTTCGGGATCACCTTCATCAGCCGCGCCTCGACCTCGTCTGGCGTCTTACCGGGGGCAAGCCTGATGCGATTGGCGATGCGGAAGATGTGCGTATCGACGGCCATCGTCGCCTGGCCGAAGGCCATGGAAAGCACGACATTGGCGGTCTTGCGGCCGACGCCCGGCAATCTTACCAGTTCGTCGCGCGTCTCCGGCACCCTGCCGCCGAATTGGTCGACCAGCATCTGTGAGAGCGCGATAACGTTTTTCGCCTTGTTGCGGAAGAGGCCGATCGTCCTGATGTAATCGCGCAGCCGCTCCTCGCCGAGATCGAGCATCTTTTCCGGCGTATCGGCAACCTTGAAGAGCGCGCGCGTCGCCTTATTGACGCCGACATCGGTCGCTTGCGCCGAAAGCGCGACGGCGACGACGAGCGTGAAGGGGTTGGTGTGCTCGAGCTCGCCCCTCGGTTCCGGCCGCTGCACCGAGAAGCGACGGAAGATTTCCTCTCGCTCGGCCAGTGAATAGGCGGTGCGCACCGCTGCCGCCGATTTGCGGCTGACGATCACTTTCGTATCCTGAGGCGTCTTGGTAACGGATTTGAGTTTCGGATTTGCCATGGAAACTCTATACTCAGCAGCCATGATGGAAAGCAACGCCGACAGCTCCAACGAGCAGCCTGTTTTCGCTGCCGAGCTCTTTCCCCACCGGTCACTTGGCCGCCGGGGCTTCAAGGTGCTGCTTGCCCTGTCCGGTGCGGTCTGCTTCCTCTACGGCATGTTCTTCATCGCGACAGGCGCCTGGCCGATAGGCTTCTTCTTCGGACTGGATTTCGTGCTTCTCTACGGCGCCTTCTGGCTGAATTACCGCTCCGGAAAAGCGCGCGAACAGGTGACGGTGTCGCGTATGGACGTGTCGGTGCGCAAGTTTACGCCATCGGGACGGATGGTAGAGCATCATTTCAATCCGTTCTGGGCACGCTTCCTCGTTCGCCGGCACCAGGAGATCGGCATTCTTTCCATGCATATCTTCGGTGAGGGCCGGCGCACGGATATCGGCTCCTTCCTCAATCCCGACGATCGCGAAAGCTTCGCCAAGGCCTTCAAGGGAGCACTGGCGACGGTCAAGCAGCGGATCTGAGCTAGAGCGGTTCAGCTTTTCACGGAAGCGCAGAACCGCTCTAGCTTTTGCTTTTACGCAATTCCGGACGGAAAACCGCTTCGCACTTTTCCTGGAATTGCTCTATCCAGCGGCTACGCAAGAATCGGGTGGTTTGCTCACCCCCTATTGACTATCTCCTTGTGACAAGGAGAAAGACGATGAATATGATTGCCAACCTGCAGACAGACATCACGCCTGACGGCCCTGATTATGACATTGTCCGTCGGGTAATCGAACTCATCACCGAGGATTACCGCGACCAGCCTTCGCTGGAGGCGATCGCGGCACGGCTCAACCAGTCGCCGACCCAGCTGCAGAAGACCTTCACCCGGTGGGCCGGCCTGTCGCCCAAGGGCTTCCTGCAGGCGGTGACGCTCGACCACGCCAAGCGATTGCTGCGTGGGGAAGACATGCCGTTGCTCGAGACCTCGATTGAGGTCGGTCTCTCCGGGCCGAGCCGCCTGCACGACCTCTTCGTCACGCATGAGGCGATGTCGCCCGGAGAATGGAAGGCGAAGGGCGGTGGTCTCACCATCCGCTACGGCTTCCACATCTGCCCCTTCGGCGTGGCGTTGATCATGGTGACCGACCGCGGCCTTGCCGGCCTTGCCTTCAGCGATTCCGGCGACGAGCGGGCCTGCCTCGAGGATATGACTTGCCGCTGGCCGAATGCCGAATATGTCGAAGACCTGCAGGCGACGGTTCCCTATGCCGCCCGCATCTTCGAGCCCGGCAAATGGTCCTCGGACCAGCCGCTGCGTGTCGTGTTGATCGGCACGGACTTCCAGGTGCGCGTCTGGCAGAGCCTGTTGAAAATCCCGTTCGGCAAGGCGGTCACCTATTCCGATATCGCCAACGATATCGGCCGGCCGACGGCGCAACGCGCCGTTGGTGCGGCGGTCGGGGCAAACCCGATCTCCTTCGTGGTGCCCTGCCATCGGGCGCTCGGCAAGAATGGCGCGCTGACGGGCTACCATTGGGGCCTCACCCGCAAACGGGCGATGCTCGGCTGGGAATCGGCGCACGCCTGAGCGGGTTTCCTGGGCAGAGGCGGGTCGTTCGCCGCTTATCGCTCCGGCAGTTCTCCCTGCTGGGGAGAAGTGGCAGACGGTGATGTCTCGGCCAGTTCCAGCAATGCCCGGGCAGCACTTTCGTCGGTGATCAGCGTGTTGCAGCCGATGCGCTTGATCGTCGCACGGATTGCCACGGCCCGATGGGCGCCGCCGGAGGAGAGCACGATGTGCTTGGCCTCCTTCAGCGTGTCGAGATCGACGGACATGACGCGCCGATTGATCGAATGGTCAACCGAATTGCCGTCCTTGTCGAGGAAGTTGAACATCGTGTCGCAGACGCAGCCGGCATCGATCAATTGCTGCAACTCGGCCTTTGATATCCAGCCCTCCGACAGCGAGGTCGAATGCGGGCCGATATCGCCGCAGCTGACGATCGCCAGATCGAGGTTCTCGGCAAGGCGATAGATCGTGTCCAGCCCGCATTTCTCGATCAGATTCCGCTTGGTCTCGATGGAATCGACGAGAAGCGGCGCCAGGAACATGTAGCATTCGGCGCCGAGCTGGTTTGCCAGCCGCCATGTGTAATCGATCGGGTTCGTCTGGTGCACGGCGACGATGCCGCCGAGCAGCGAGACGACCTTGCAATTGGCGCGGCGCGGCGGCCGGAAGCTCGACAGCGAGGCGGTCATGGTGCGGCCCCAGCCGACGCCGATGGTATAGTCGTCGGGGATGGCTTCGGAGAGGAACTGGCCAAGCGCCAGGCCGACATTTTTAGCCAGCGAATTGACGTCACCATTGACCGGCGCGGGGACGACAATCGCCTCGTCGAGGCCATAGGCACGCTCCAGCTTCACCGAAAGTTCAACGCAGTCCCCGATCGAATCGTTGATCCAGATCTGGACTTCGCTGCGCTTCATCGCCTCGTCGAGCAGGCGGATCACCGTCGTGCGGCTGATGCCGAGCTGTTCGGCGACGTCCTTCTGGGTCAGGCCCTCGTTGTAATAGAGCCATGCCGCCCTTAGCCGCAGCGAGGATGCCTCCGAATAGGCCGTGTGCGTGCCGCGTTTGAGCTTGACCACATCTCCTCCGCACGATTTCCTGCCCTAGATCCCTCATGGGATGAAAGGCCTTAGCGACGCTTTTGTTGCCGGGGATAATGACGGGTGTGACACTTATGTCAATTGAAATGCACAAATGTCCTTGACTTTTCGTTAGGCGAATGGCGATAGTCCGGGTGACACACGTCGTTCTTGTCCGTCCGAGGAGGACATAGTGCGGGCATGCCGAAAGTCACGACCGGCCTTCCAGCCGCAAGCGGCATCGCTTGCGTTCGGGAACACGGCTACCGTCCTTCACGTTTGTGAATCATCCGTGACGGATGCGCGCATTTTCGCCTGCAGCATGCAAACAACCTGTCGGTAGATCACCTTTGCCCGGCGGAACTCGCGCCGGTCGCAGCCCAAGTTCAACAAGGATTATTGACCATGACATCCAAGCTTGACCAACTCCGCGAGATTACCACCGTTGTCGCCGATACCGGCGACATCGAAGCCGTCGCACGCCTGAAGCCTGTGGATTGCACGACGAACCCGAGCATCGTGCTCAAGGCTCTCGGCACGCCGATGTTTGCTGACGCCATCAAGGAAGCCGTCGCCTGGGGCAAGAAACAGGGCGGCAATCCCGAAGCCGTTTCATCAGCCGTCGCCGATCGTCTCGCCATCTCCGTCGGCGCAGCCCTGGTGAAGCTCGTACCAGGCCGCGTCTCGACCGAAGTCGACGCCGATCTTTCCTTCGATACCGAGGCTTCGCTTGCCAAGGCGCGCGCAATCATCGCCGCCTACAAGGATCGCGGCATCGGCCAGGACCGCATCCTCATCAAGCTCGCTTCCACCTGGGAAGGCATCCGCGCCGCGGAAGTCCTGCAGAAGGAGGGCATTGACTGCAACCTGACGCTTCTTTTCAGCAAGGCCCAGGCGATCGCTTGCGCCGACGCCAAAGTGTTCCTGATCTCGCCCTTCGTCGGCCGCATCCTCGACTGGTACAAGAAGTCGACCGGCAAGGACTACACTGCCGAGGAAGATCCGGGCGTCATCTCCGTCCGTGAAATCTACAACTACTACAAGGCGAACGACATCAAGACGATCGTCATGGGCGCCTCCTTCCGCAGCGCCGGCGAAATCGAAGCCCTTGCCGGCTGCGACCGCCTGACCATCAGCCCGAACCTGCTCGACGAGCTGGCCAAGGATGAAGGCAAGCTGGAGCGCAAGCTCTCGCCGGACAGCCGCAAGCCGGATCCGAAGGTCTCGGTCGACGAGAAGACCTTCCGCTGGATGATGAACGAAGATGCGATGGCGACGGAAAAACTCGCCGAAGGCATCCGCGCCTTCGCCAAGGATCTGGGAACGCTGCGCACCATGGTGCAGAAGGAACTGCAGCTCGCCGCCGCCTGATAAGGCGCGGCATGCATTCGGAGGCGCGGCTGCCGGCTGGCAGGCGCGCCTTTTTCGTGGTGTTATCAAGCGCATATGCTGTCGGAGACCGATATGGCGGATGAGGAACGAGCAAATTCGCTGGCGGCATTTGCCTACAAGCATGCGAGCTTCATCATCGCCGCCCTTGCCGGACTGGTGGTCTTCCTGCTTCTGACGTCGCGCGAAGTCAGCGCCGGCAACATCCTGTTCGGCTGGAATGTCAGCGCTGGCGTTTTTGTCGCTCTCAGCTGGCGCAAGATGCTGCGGGCGACGGTCGAAAGCATCCGGAAACGCTCCGCGGATCTCGACTTCTCCGACACCGTCCTCTTGGCTCTTTCGATCGGTGCGGCACTTGCCAGCATCGCCGGCATCGGCTTGGAGCTCCACTCGATCAAGGAGGCGGCACCTGACGTCGCGCTGGCGCGGGCAGGTGCCGCGGTTCTGACGATCCTGATCTCCTGGATCTTCCTGCATACGCTCTTCACCATCCACTATGCCCATTATTTCTATGGCGGGGCGGACGAGGAGGGCGGGCTCAAGTTTCCCGACGGGATTGAAGAGCCCGGTTACTGGGATTTCCTCTATTTCTCCTTCACCATCGGCGTTGCCGCACAAACGGCGGATGTCGCGGTCAGTTCGACCAGCATGCGCAAGCTGACGCTGTTGCATGCCGTGCTATCGTTTCTGTTCAATACGACGATCCTGGCGCTGGCGATCAATGTCGGGGCGAGCCTGCTTTAGACATCAAAAAGCAGAACACGATGCCATGCGAAAACCGCTCACACTTTTAGGCATCATGCTCTCGCCGCCGCCCTGAAGAAGGACTCGAACTCGGCCAGGTCGCCGGCGGCGACATCCGAAATCGCCCAGAACACGAGCCCGCCATCCGACCATTGCGTCATGTTGTAGCCGTCATGCACCGTCGTCGTCTGCGCGGCCGATGCCGCCGGCCAGATGAACAGGTTGATGACATGGCCATGGCGCCGGTAGACGAGGGCCGCAACGGCGCGATCGCCGATATAGTCGACACGTCCGCCGACCAGCGGAAAGCCATCCTTGGCGAGATCGCTGACCGGCGGCGAAAAATCGATCTTGCCGTTGAACCAAGGTTTTACTGTATGCTGATCCGAGGTTAGCACGTCGGTCAGATGATCGGCCATCATCGACCTGACATGGCTTGCCATGATCTGGTCCTGCAAAAGCACGGTCTGCGACGGCGCGTTGACAAATAGGATGGCGCTTGCCGCCAGGACGGCAAGCGAAGGCACGAAGCTCCATTGCCGAATGAAATCCAAGGCACGGCGCCAGACAGGCGCCTGGCGCGGCGGGGACAGGCTGGACGCCGCCGCTGCCTGTTCGAATGACAACATCGACAGGACCTGCGAACGCAGTGCCTCCGGCGGTCGCCACTTGACGCCATCCTGATCGATGATCTCTCCCACGGCACGGACGCTTTCCATCTCCGCGCTGCAATGCGCGCAGGTGGCAAGATGATCCTCGAATTGCGCTGCATGGGCGGAATCCAGCTGGCCATCGACAAAGCCGTGCAGCATGACGCGCCATTCCGGGCAGCTTTTCCGTTGGGCTTCACTCATCCTGCGGTCTCGCTCTTGTTGCATGCATCCCAGGCTTCGCCAAAGTCACGCCGCGCCCTGGCAAGTCGCGACATGACAGTGCCAATCGGCGCATCGATGATCTCGGCGATCTGCCGGTAGGAGAGATCCTCAAGCTCGCGCAAGACAAGAATTTCCCGCATCGCCTCCGGCAGCCGGCTGATAACAGCGCGCACGCGCTGCTGCTCGCTTCGCCGGATCGTTTCAGTCTCCGGCGAATCCTCCCCCGAGGCGATCTGGTACTCGCCACCCTCATCAGGGTCAGCGTAGCCGTCATTGCCCATAGGCTGCTCGAACCGCGCCTTGCGGCGATCCTGCTGGCGCCAGACATGGCAGCAGTTCCTCACGATGGCAAAGAGCCACGCGCGCGGATCGCCGCCACGATAGGTTTCGAAATTGCGGTAGGCGCGCAAGAACGCTTCCTGCACAATATCCTGTGCGGCATCTGCGTCGCGGCTGAGGAAGCGGGCAAAATTATAGGCCGCATCAAGATGCGGAACGATCATGTCCTGAAAGCGCTGCATGAACTCGTGCTGCATGGTCGCATCCGCCGTCGAAGCGATCGGATCGCTGCTCGATTTTTCCGAGACCATGAGGTGCAATAGGCGGCCCACGCCGCCGAGAAACTCCGCTAGCGTTGATGGCCGAATGCGGGTTCTTGACGCGTGCCGGGCCAACAGCAGCGTCCAATCGGTCGATCCGACGGGACAGGTGATCTGAGCGTTTGTCATCATCCTCCCTGCCTCAACAGCAGCCGAATTTAGGCGTGAGACCGGCAGGCATGCAATGCGGTCCCTTGCCGTCTAGACCGATCGGCACGCGGTTTTATTCCACGCCGGCGCCGATTTTTCTGCACGCAGCGGGATACCGGTCGCGCGCGATAGAAATTACGTTTGTTTTTCAATCACTTGAAGAAATAGCGCTGGAGATCGGGAATAAGCGTTCCTTGCCGGCGATCTAGTTCGTCAGCGAGGACATATGAGCAATAGCCGTCTTCGCCACCAGAAATGCCATCAACAAGAGGAGGCATATTCATGTTTACCATGTCACGTCGCGCCGTCCTGGGGTCGGCTGCTGCGGCTGCTGCATTCGGGCTGTCGTCGAAGCTTGAATTCGTCATGCCGGCATTTGCTGCAACACCGCTGGAGCCGACGGTCGGCTTCTATAAATACAAGGTCGGCGATATCGAGATCACGGCAATCTACGACGGCATCTGGAGAAAGCCGCATGACCCGGCCTTCATCAAGAATGCCTCGATCGAGGACACCAAGGAGGCGCTATCGAAAGCCGGGCTTACCACCGAGTTCATGCCGATCCCGCTGACTGTCGTGGTCCTGAAGCTCGGTAACCGCCTGATCATGATGGATGCCGGCTCGGGCGTCGGCCAGTGGCAGGAAAATGCCACCCATCTGCCGGCGAACATGGCCGCGGCGGGGATTGACTACAAGAAGATCGATACGATCATGATCTCGCATTTCCATCCCGACCATGTCTGGGGACTGATGGAAAAGGGCACCAACAATCCCGTCTTCCCGAATGCCGAACTCATCGTCAATGCCGACGAATACAATTGGTGGACCGCGCCCGGCCGCGTCGAAAAGCTCGCCGAAGGCCGCAAGCCGGCAGGCAAGCGCATCGCCGAGGTCTTTCCGAAGTGGAAGAACTGGAAGCTCGTCGCCGATGGCGCCGAAGTCGCACCCGGCGTGCAGCTTGTCGCCGCGCCCGGTCACACGCCCGGCCATTCGACCTATCTTGTCGCCTCCGGCAGCAAGCAACTGCTCGTCTCGGCCGATATCATGTATGTGCCGGCGCTGCTCGCACCCCATCCTGAATGGCAGGGCAGCTACGACCAGGATGGGCCGACGGCCATCGACACGCGCCGCCGTCTTATCGACCGCATCATTGCCGACAATATCGCGATTTGCGGCTCACATTTCCCATTCCCTGGCTCCGGCACCTTTGTCAAGGACGGAAGCGCCTATGGCTTCACGCCGACAATCCAGGCCTGAAAGGCCGAAAGGAGATCACCATGACGAAATATGCAATTCTCGGATACATCTGGCTTTGCGCTATATCCGCAGGCTTCTCCGCGGTGACGGCGCTTCCCGCCTTTGCCGTCGACAACATGCAATCGACAGACGCTCCCGACCTGACCTCGGTGCGGGCCAAGATCGATGCCAAGGACTATGCTGGTGCGTTGGCAGAGCTTCGCGGCCTTGCAGAAGACAACCAGCAGGCGGATGTCTATAATCTGATGGGATATACGCTGCGCAAGACGGGCGACTACAGAACGTCGCTGACCTACTACACCAAGGCGCTAGAGCTGCAGCCAGATCACAGGGCAGCGCGTGAATATCTCGGCGAACTCTATGTCGAGACGGGCGAGATGGCGAAGGCGGAGGAGCAGGTGTCATCGCTGAAGCAACTTTGTCCGAGCGGCTGCGAGGAACTCGAAGACCTGCAAGAGGTCATCGCGGCCAAGGGCGGCAATTGACCCGCATATGAACGCAAGAACAGGCGGGAGAGCCGCCTGCTCTTCTAACTGGAGGGTATGATGGAAAACGCGTCAAGCCGGCCCCGACTGGCTGATCTTATTCTTCTCCTGGGCAGGCTTCTGCTGTCACTGATCTTCCTGCACGAAGGTTGGTCACTCGCGGCAGATGTCACCGCGACCATCGACACTTTCGCGAAACTGGGGCTGTCGGCACCGGTCGCGCTTGCTACCATTGCCCTTCAGATCGGCGCCGGCCTTTCCGTTGCGACAGGGCTCCTCAGCCGGCTTGGCGCACTGGCGCTGGCGCTCTTCTGCCTGGCTACCGCCTTGCTCTTTCACACGAATTTTGAGAGCCAGAACGAGCTGCTGCATTTCGAGAAGGACCTGGCGATTGCCGGCGGTATGTTCGTCCTGGTAGTTTCGGGTGCGGGATCGATATCGATCGACAAGCTGCTGAGAACGCAGACAAACAGAATGCCTCCTTGGCTCAGGACGGTGTTGTCGTGAATGCGCACCGAAATCCGAAGGCCTGATGAATTTCACGAGCCCTCAGTGGCGCAATAAAACCGAATAAAACCGAACAAACAGAAGCGTCGATGCGGGCTACACTTTTGGCGACAAGTCAGGAGTGTGCCAGTGATGTCTTCCGCGCAAAACAATCAGCAAAAGCCAATTCTCGTCTTTCTCGCAAAAGACGCTGCCTGCGACATCGTCTCGAAATTGAATGAGAACGGATATGTCGCGGCGGCTGTGTCCTCGGTGCCGGAACTGTTCGACGCCTTGCGTTCGGACCGATATTTCCTGGCTGTAACGATGCGATCGGATATCGATATGGTCCGCAACATCAAGCCGATACCGGTCATCAATCTGGAGGTGTTTTTCCATACTATCCAGTCGACGACAAAGTCCGTTCACTCCTCGAAGGAGTTCGACAGCGACGCATTTCTAAGAAGGATCGCGGCCCTCACGGAGTCAAGGACAGGCAGGGTTAGTGCAGTCCGAAGAGATCCGGCCGCAAACGAGACAGTGATTGCAAGCACGGCGAAGGCATCCCGGTGGCGGGCCGCCACATCTCTTCTGTTAAGTCGCCGCGCCGCGCCCAGCGCAGAACGAGCCGATTAGACGTGGGCGCATTCTCATCGCCGACAGACCGGTCTTCGCTCGATTCAGATCCCGATGACCCGGCGCGCGCGCTCTGGCCGGCCACGCTGGGCCACGTTGCCGACGGATCCTATGGGCATCTTTCTACCGGGTTTCGCCGGCTTGAAAGCGTCATTCCGAAACCAGAACTTCTGACTTGGTGCGGGTGTCTTCTCATGTTTCAGTTGCTCGGGGCAGCGTCAGCGAGCGGATATATCATCACGGCACTGTTCGTGCTCGTGGCGATCGGTCGTCTCGCCAGAAACGTTCTCCATAAGCTCACCGCACGGCTTCCGAAGCGCTCAGCGTTGAAGCATTACACGACGGCGATCGTCTCTCTGGTGTTCTTTTGCCTGCTGGTCGTTCGGATGTGTTTCATCGCCACCGTCATCATCGATAGCGCAATCCGAGGTGACCATGTGGAAGTCAGTGGCGACCCCGAAAGGCAGTTTTGACGGCGGACTCCGGGTCAGAAATCACGCAACATATCTCAACATTATCGAATATAGCATTGCACGATACTTGATATCCTAAAGGCGAAGCCGTGTCGGTGCGGCGACAGATCGCGTGGTGTCTGATGTCCGGGAGATTAACCACTGCGGTTGACAGTGGCCGAGGCCGCCTGATGTAGACACGGTGAAACGTGGTAATTTCGCGCCGAGAGACATCTCCCGGCAAGAGAACGAATGACGATGGCATATGAAATGGCGGTTCCCAATCAGGCTCATATCCTCATCGTCGAAGACGATCCCGCAATCGCAGATATGCTGGTGGACCTAGTTCGAACCAGCGGCTTCGAGGCCTCGTCGGTGGAGAGCGGCGCGGCTATGGATCGAATGATGGCGCAACAGCAATTCGATCTCATCGTCCTCGATGCGATGTTGCCGGGCGAGGACGGCTTCAGCATCTGCAGGCGGCTTCGTGCGTCGTGCTCGGTGCCAATCCTGATGCTGACGGCACTCCAGGAGGATATCGACCGCATTCTCGGCCTGGAGCTCGGAGCCGATGACTATGTCACGAAACCATTCAACTCCCGCGAGCTGCTGGCCCGGATCAAGAGTATTCTCCGCAGAGCGTCATATGCTCATCATCAGGAGGAAGCACTTGGACCGATGATGTTCTCGGGATGGCGCATCGATCCAAAAAGCCGTCAACTCCACGACGCCGATGGAGCGCAGGTTTCCATGACAACCGCGGAGTTCGATATCCTCCTGGCCTTCTGCTGCAATCCCAACAAGGTTTTGACTCGCGAACAGCTCTTGTCGATGACACATGCCGGATCAGCGGGGCCGGTCGAGCGCAGCATCGACGCCCACATCAGCCGGGTCAGGCAAAAGATAGAGCCAAATCTGAAAGATCCGTCGTTCATAAAGACGGTGCGGCTGGGCGGTTATCTTTTCGCATCCAAGGTAGAGCGTCTCTCTTGAGAAATTTCCGGCGGGCTTCGATCCAAAGCCAGATCCTCATATTGGCGACCTTCCTTGTCGTGCTCGTTTCCGTGGTGGCGACCGCCATGGAGCCCTATATCTACGGCCGTCATGATCGCGGCTTTCAAAACGGCCTGTTTGCTGCCAGAGCGGCGATGGTCGCGGAGCAATTTGCCCAGGCAAATTCAGCGCAAGACGAAGTCGCCGTTCTCACGAGAGCAGCAGCGCTCGGCGTTGGGGTCGAAAAATTGTCGCTAGACCGGCCGCTCGCCGGCAAACAGCAGATGGTATCTCCAGGCGAGCTGGTGGCGCGTATCAACACAATGCTCGCCGACAATATTTTCGCGGCATTTCATCGCTTCGCCATCGGTCAATCACACCCTGATGTCCTGACTGTCGGAATTGATGATAAGCGCGCCCTTGTCTTTCAACTGCCAGTTTTTCCCAGCTATGTGTGGTTTGTTCCAGCCGCGGCGAGCGGATTTTTAAAAATCGTCATCCCATTGGTGCTGCTCGCATATTTCAGCAGCCGGCTCATCACCGAACCTCTGAGGCACTTTGCCGCCGCTGCAAAACGAGCGAGCATGGAGGGCAGCTGGGAAAAGCCTTTCGAGCCGGACGGCGCATCCGAGATTCGAAGTCTGGCGGAATCGCTGAACGTTATGAGCGATCGAATCCAGAGCATGGCAGAGGATCGAACAAGAATGCTGAGTGGCGTGGGTCATGATCTCAGGACACCGCTGACGAGATTGCGGATGCGTGCCGAGCGTTCCGGCGAGCCCGAGCTTCGCAGCCTGATGCTGACCGATATCGCCACCTTGAGTTTCATGATCGACGAGTGCTTGGCCTATTTCAAAGACGCATCCACTGCGGAGGCTGATCGAAAGGTCGATATCTCAAGCCTGCTGCAGACGATTGCGACAGACTTCTCCGACATGGGCATCGATGTGATCTTCACCGGTCCGCGGCGACTGGCGTTTATCTGCAAACCTCAGGCCCTTACTCGGGCAATTACCAATCTGGTCGACAATGCGTCTCGTTATGCAAAGCAAGTCGAAATCGATCTGCGAGAGAGCGACGATGGCGGGATCAAAATATCGGTGGGCGACAACGGCCCTGGTTTGACCGATGAGGCCAAGGCGAAAGTTCTGGAGCCGTTCTTCAAAGTGGATAAATCCCGCCAGATCAGTGCCAAAGGCGGTTCTGGGCTTGGGCTCGGCCTTCCGATCGCCAAAGGGATTGTCACCAAAGCGCACAATGGACAATTGACGTTGTTGGACAGGAAGCCAACCGGCTTGGTCGTCGTGATCGATCTTCCCGCCCCTCAGGGGATCCAGCCCGGAGGCTCGCCGTCGATCCCTTCATCACATTGACTTACTGCCCGTCGTGGCGTCGTCACGCGTCGCGCTGCCTTCGCAGCAAAAGATGGCTCGCGAACATTTCCGCATATCATAGCAAACACAGCAACATTCGAATTCCATAAAACCGGTGCCAGCAGATCCCATGCCATTCGGCATTTCCAAAGCTGGAGCCAAATCATTGATAAAAAATCTGAAAATCGGCGTTGCAGTGATGCTCGCCTGTTCGAGCGTTGCCGCATGTACGACCCCTGACCCCACGGTTTATTCCGGACTTGCTTCGGCATCACAGCTCCAGCCGAACACTGAGGATAAAACCGGCCGCGTGCCGTATCGCTATCGGACGAAAGTCAACTGGAGCCAATACAACCGGATCATCGTCGATCCCGTTACCGTCTATAGCGGTCCTGACAGTCAGTTTGGCAAGCTTGCGGAAAAAGACAGGATCTTCCTGGCCAATTACATGCAGGCTCAATTCACCGAAAAATTGAAGACGCGCTTTGCGATTGTCAGCACACCCGCTCCGGCAACGCTCAGATTGCATCTGACACTGACGGGGGCGAAGGCGACGACCGCGGTACTCGGAACGGTCACCCGCATCGATGTTGCAGGCGGATTGTACAACACCGTTCAGGCCGCTCGCGGCCGAGAAGGTTCGATGACCGGTTCGGTGAATTATGCCGTGGAGGTCTATGATGCTGCGAGCAATCGTCTCCTGTCTTCCTATGTCACCAAGCAATATCCCAATGCAATGAATATCGGCGCAAGCTTCACGGCGATGGACGCCTCCATGGTGGGCGTCCGCAAAGGTGCCGATGCTCTGCTTGCCGAGTTGAAATAGGCGACAGGAGCAAAAGACCTAGCCGTGTTCCATGCACGGCCGAACTAGCCGAGACGTTCGACAACAGAGAGGAAGGGCCGCATGCAGAAGTGGTGCGGCCCCGATGTCTTCAAACGGCTCTGCAACCGATCAGAGGATCGCCTGACCGGCCATCAGCGCAAGGACAAGGAAGATCAGGAAGATCACAAGCGCGATGCCGAAAAGAACGCGGGCGATCGTCGCGGTAGCTGCGGAGACGCCCGAGAAACCGAAGAAGCCGGCGATGATCGAAATCACGAAAAATATCAGAGCCCATTTCAGCATGACATCATCCTTTGCGTTTGCCTGGGAAAGACGCAGCAACCGGGAAAATGTTCCAGATCGCTTGAATGGAATGGCGATCTCTGTGAAGCACCTCCCGGTGCTACTGATGGGCATTGCGTCGAATTTCGTACCCTTGCTTTTCCCGCCGGTTCAGCCGTGATTGATCATCACGTGGCGTACGGCGGTGTAGTCCTCCAGTGCGTAGACCGACATGTCCTTGCCGTAGCCCGACTGTTTGAGGCCGCCATGCGGCATCTCGTTGACCAGCATGAAATGCGTGTTGATCCAGGTGCAGCCATATTGCAGGCGGGCGGCGGTTTTCATGCCGCGGCCGATATCCTTGGTCCAGACGGAGGAGGCCAGGCCGTAATCGCTGTCGTTTGCCCAGGCAACGGCATCATCGGCATCGGAGAAGCGGGTGACCGAGACGACCGGGCCGAAGACCTCGCGGCGGACGATTTCGTCGTCCTGCAGGGCGCCTGCAATGACGGTCGGCGTGAAGAAGAAGCCCTTGTCGCCGGAGACCTTGCCGCCGGCAGTGATCTCCATGTGCTTGTGCTCGGAAGCACGGGCGACGAAGCTCTCGACGCGGTCGCGCTGGCGCCTGGAGATCAGCGGGCCGATCTCGTTTTCGGTATCGTCGATCTGGTTGAAGCGGATGCTCGAGACGGCCGAGGAGAGGTCGGCGACGAAATTGTCGTAGACCTTGGCATCGGCATAGATGCGGCAGGCGGCCGTGCAATCCTGGCCAGCATTGTAATAGCCGAAGGTGCGGATGCCTGCGACAACGGCATCGATATCGGCATCGTCGAAGACGATGACCGGGGCCTTGCCGCCGAGTTCCAGATGGGTGCGCTTGACTGTCTTGGCGGCGGCCTGCAGCACCTTCTTGCCGGTTGCGACATCGCCGGTGATTGAGATCATGCCGATTTTGGCATGATTGATCAGGGCGTTGCCGACACTTTCGCCACGGCCGAGAATGACGTTGACGACGCCTTCGGGAAGGATTTCGGAGAGCAGCTTGGCCATCTTCAGCGCCGTCAGCGGCGTCTGCTCCGAAGGCTTGAAGACGACGGTATTGCCGCCGGCGATGGCCGGCGCCAGCTTCCAGGCCATCATCATCAGCGGATAGTTCCACGGCGCGATCGAGCCGACGATGCCGATCGGATCTCGGCGGATCATCGAGGTGTGGCCGGGCAGATATTCGCCGGCCGCCGGTGCGTGCAGGTTGCGCACGGCGCCGGCGAAGAAGCGATAACAATCGACGATCGCCGGGATTTCGTCGTTCAGCACGGCATTGATCGGCTTGCCGCAGTTCAAAGCCTCCAGTGTGGCGAAGCCGACGGCATCCTTCTCGATCGCGTCGGCGATCTTCAGCAGGTAGCCGGAACGCTCGCCAGGCGTCGTCTGCGACCAGCTTGTGAAGGCTTTTTCGGCGGCATCGACGGCGGCGTCGACCTGGGAGAGCGAGGCTTCCGGAAGGTCGATCACTGTCTCGCCCGTCTTCGGGTTCAGGATGTGCTCTTCCGTCTCCGTGCCTCTTTCGAAGCGGGAACCGATCAGCATTTGGATATCCATGATGTTCTCCCTGTTATTTGCCAGCGCCGGCGATCTGGTCGCCATCGCGGGTGAGGTAATAGGCTGCCAGGATTGGCAGGAAGGTGACGAGCACCACGACCATGGCGACCACATTGGTGACAGGGCGCTGGCGCGGGCGGATGAGTTCTTCGAGCATCCAGATCGGCAAGGTCGATTGCTGGCCGCCGGTGAAGGTGGTGACGATGACCTCGTCGAAAGACAGGGCGAAGGCAAGCATGCCGCCGGCAAGAAGAGCGGTGCCGATATTCGGCAGGATGACATGACGGAAGGTCTGGAAGCCGTCGGCGCCGAGATCCATCGAGGCCTCGATCAGCGAGCCGGATGTGCGCCGGAAGCGAGCGACCGCATTGTTGTAGACGACGACCACGCAGAAGGTGGCGTGGCCGAGCACGATGGTCCAGACCGAAAACGGGATGTCGAACAGGCTGAAGGCGGAGCGCAGGGCAATGCCGGTGATGATGCCGGGAAGGGCGATCGGCAGGATGACCAGCAGCGAGATCGCCTCGCGGCCGAAGAACTTCGTCTGGCTGACGGCTGCAGCGCAGAGCGTGCCGAGCACCAGCGCGATCGCGGTGGCGATGACGGCGACCTGCACGGAAAGGCCAAGCGCCGACCAGACGTCCGGCCGGTTCCAGGCGACGGCAAACCATTGCAGCGTCAGCCCGGGCGGCGGCCACTGATAGCTCTTCTCCTCGGTCGTGAAGGCATAGACGAAGATAAGCAGGATCGGCAGGTGCAGGAAGAGCAATCCGACGGCTGCGGCGATCTTCAAGGGCAGTGGCGATGTCCTGTGGTCAGAGCGCATCGAAAGCCCCCAATTTCCTGGCGAGCGACAGATAAAGCGCCATGATGACGATCGGCACGACGGAGAAGGCGGCGGCGAGCGGCACATTGCCGGCCGTTCCCTGCTGGGCATAGACCGCCTGGCCGATGAAGAGCCTGGACGAGCCGATGATCTGCGGGATGATGTAATCGCCCAATGTCAGCGAGAAGGTGAAGATCGAACCAGCGACGATGCCGGGGAGCGCTAACGGCAGGAGCACGGTGCGGAAGGTCTGGCGCGGCGTGGCGCCGAGATCCGCCGAGGCCTCGATCAGGTTGCCGGGCACCCGCTCGAGGGCCGCCTGCGTCGGCAGGATCATATAGGGGAGCCAGATATAGACGAAGACGATGAAGGTGCCGAGGTAGCTGACCGACAGTGAGTTTCCGCCGATGACGGGCAGGTTCAGGATGGCATCAAGCAGCCAGGAGAGATGGAGCTTTTCGAAGATCCAGGTGAGGATGCCCTCCTTGGCGAGGATTAGTTTCCAGGCGTAGATCTTGACGAGATAGCTCGACCAGAGCGGCAGCATGACGCCGAGATAGAAGAGCGCCTTCCATTTGCCTTGCGCATAACGCGCCGCATAATAGGCGATCGGGAAGCCGATCAGGGCGGCGGCGGCGGTGACCAGCGCCGACATCACCAGGGTGCGGATGATGATGTCGAAATTCGCAGGATTCAGCAGTTGCGCATAGGTCGAGAGGGTGAATTCAGTATTCACCAGCCCGGAGAAATCGTCGATCGAGAAGAAGCTCTGCAGAAGCAGGGCGATCAATGAGCCGATATAGATGATGCCGAGCCAGAGCAGCGGCGGCGTCAGCATCAGGAAGAGCAAGAGCTTCGGGTGCCGCCAGAAGGCATCCGACAGTTGGCCGAAGAAACCGCCACGCCCCGGAAGGATCGAAGTCTTGCCGCCTGTGATGGTGAGCGCCGTCATGCCGCATCATCCATGTAGTGGATATCGGCCGGTTGCCAGGCGAGGCGGATACCGGCGCCGAGATCCGGCACTGGCACGCCGGCCGGCAGCATGACATGCAGCCGGCTGCCCTTGAGGTCGACGCTGAGACGCGTCGCCGCGCCGAGGAAGCTTGCATTTTCGACTTTCGCCTCGACGCCATCGCTTGCCAGCCGGATCGCCTCGGGGCGGAGGCTCGCCCAGCGTTTCTCGCCGCCAAGCAAGGCCATCAAATCAGGTGCGATGACGTTCGACGAGCCGACGAAATCGGCGACGAAGCGGGTCCTCGGGCAGCGGTAGATATCCTGCGGCGTGCCTTGCTGGACGATGTTACCATCGTTGAAGACGGCGACGCGGTCGGCCATGGACAGCGCCTCGCCCTGATCGTGGGTGACGAAGACGAAGGTGATGCCGAGCGCGCGCTGCAGGCTCTTCAATTCTTCCTGCATCTGCTCGCGCAGCTTCAGGTCGAGCGCGCCGAGCGGCTCGTCAAGCAGAAGCACCTTCGGCTTGTTGACGAGCGCGCGGGCGAGCGCCACGCGCTGCCGCTGGCCGCCGGACAACTGACCGGGGCGGCGGGCGCCGTAGCCCGGCAGCTTGACGAGTTCGAGGGCATCGCCTGCCGCCTTCATCCGCTCCGCCTTGCCGACGCCCTTGACCATCAGCCCATAGGCAACATTGTCGAGGATGTTGAGATGCGGAAAGAGCGCATAGTCCTGGAACACGGTGTTGACGTTGCGGCGATAGGGTGGAACGCCGTCTGCCGTCTCGCCGAAGATCTGGATATGGCCCGCGGTCGGCTGCTCGAAGCCGGCGATCAATCTCAGGCACGTCGTCTTGCCGGAGCCGGATGGCCCGAGCATGGCGAAGAATTCGCCGGGCGCGATCTCGAGATCGACGCCGTCGACGGCGCGAACCTGGCCGAAATGGCGCGATACCTGTTGGAAACGGACGGCGGATGTCATGAGGGCTCCGGGTCTTGGGATGCACTGAACGGGTGAGATTCTTGCAGACGCAAAAACTCCTCCCCAACCCCTCCCCAGAAGGGGGAGGGACTTAACCTTCAGCACCCTCCGGATACAACCTTACTGCTGCATACAGCAGGGACGAGGCGGCGCCGCTGAAGCCCCTCCCCCTTGTGGGGAGGGGTTGGGAAGGGGTCTTACGCTACAACAGTCCCCTCAGTGAGAACGCAAGTTACCGTCCGCCGATCACGCCAATATAATCCGACACCCAGCGATGATAGGGCACGCATTCGCCCTGCGTCGTGCATTTGGCGACCGGGGTTTTCCAGAACTTGATCTTGTCGAAGTGATCGAAGCCGTTGGTGGCGCAGCCGCTATCCCCCATCAGTTCATTGCCCTTGCAGGCCGCAGGAACGGAGGGCACGGCGCCGAACCAGGCGGCGGCGTCGCCCTGGACCTTGGCCTTCAGCGAATGTTCCATCCACATATAGGCACAGTTCGGATGTTCGCTGTCGGCATGCAGCATGGTGGTGTCTGCCCAGCCGGTGACGCCTTCATCCGGGAAAGCAGAAGCAATCTTCTGCTTGTCGGCCTGCAGCAGGTTCACCTGGAAAGGCCAGGAGCCGGAGGCGACGACGCCTTCGTTCTTGAAGTCGTCGATCTGGATCATCGCGTCGTGCCAGTAGCGGGAGACGAGCTTGCGTTGGCCGCGCAACAGGTCGAGGGCGGCCTTGTACTGGTCCTCGTTCAGCTCGTATGGGTCCTTGATGCCGAGATCCGGCTTGTGGGCCATCAGGTAGATGGCGGCATCGGCGATGTAGATCGCGCCGTCATAGGCCTGGACGCGGCCCTTGTTGGACTTGCCGTCGGGCAGTGTCTGCTCCTCGAAGACGACGTTCCAGCTGGTCGGCGCCTTGTCCTTGAAGGCATCGGTATTGTACATCAGCACATTCGGTCCCCAGAGATAGGGCACGCCGTAATGCACGCCACCGACCGTATACCACGGTCCGTTCTGCAGGCGCTCGTCGACGGTCTTGAAGCTCGGGATCAGATCGGTGTTGATCGGCTGGACACGCTTGCCGGCGATGAGACGGAGCGAGGCGTCGCCCGATGCCGTGACAAGATCGAAGCCCCCTTCGTTCATCAGCGACACCATTTCATCCGAAGTGGCGGCGGTCTTGACGGAAACCTTGCAGCCGGTCTCCTTTTCGAAATCGGTGACCCAGTCGTAGTTCTTGTCGGTTTCGCCGCGTTCGATATAGCCGGCCCAGGCGACAATGCTGACCGCGCCTTCGCCCTTGCCCAAGGCCTTCAGCGGTTCGGCGGCGATCACCTGCGTCGCGAAGCTCAGGCAGGTGAGCGCCGCCGTGCAGGATTTCAACAGATTCGTCATCATCCGTCTCCCGGTTTGCCACTTTCTGTGGCGGTTTGTTCCCGGATGAAAAGGTGACGCGAAAAAGCCGCTTTCGCAAATTCATTTATCAGAAAGACGGTATCGGAAATTCCGATATCAGCGGATGCGGCCGGATCTTAAGGTTTCGGCGATACCGACGAAGTCGCGCGCCGCCTGCGGCAGGCTGGAGCCCTTGCGCCAGACCATGCCGACCTGGACGACCGGCAGCGAACCGGAGACGTCGCGGCTCTCGATGCGGTCGCCTTCCAGCGACCATGGACGGTACACGAGATCGGGAAGCAGGGCCACGCCGGCGCCTGTTGCAACCAGGCTGCGCACCGCCTCCACCGAACGGGTGCGGAAGGCGACATGCGGGCGGGCGCCGAGTGCTGAGAGCAGCTTGCCGGTATTCTCCTCGATTTCGTCGACCGTCAGCATGATCAGCGGTTCGCGGGCGATGTCGGCGACTGAGATGATGTCAGCCGATACCAAGGGATGGCCCATCGGCAGCCATAGTCGATAGGGCGAGGTTTCCAAGATCTCCGCCTGCAGCGCCATGCGGTCGCGCAAGTTTGATATCACCATGACGGCGACATCAAGTTCGCCGCCGACCAGGAGATGTTCGAGGTAACCACCATTGTCCTCGATGGCGCTGACCTCGATGCCCGGACAGGCGCGCCGATATCGCGCCAGCAGGTCGGAGAGGACGTAGCCGGCGACGAGCGAAGTGACGCCGATGTTCAGCGTGCCGGAGAGGGCGCTTTGCTGGCCGGAAAAGCTGGTCCTTGCATCGGAGACGGAGGCCAGGATCTTCGTCGCATGACGCAGGAACTGGTGGCCGTTATGGGTGATCGTCAGGCCGCGCGGATGGCGCTCGAAGAGTTCGACGCCGAGGTCGGTTTCGAGCTCCTTTAGTGCTTCCGTCACCGAGGATTGCGAGATCGAAAGGTTCTGTGCGGCTCGCGTCACCGAACCCTGTTCGGCGACGGCGACGAAATATTGAACCTGGCGAAGCGTGAAGGCCATGGGCGTTTAGAGCATGGCGGAATAGGCCGTGGCAAGCGACCCAAAAAAGCGGACCTTTTTTGGTGTTTTCTCAAAATGGCGCAGGCTTCACACGCCCACTTAAACTTTCGGAAACGTCATTTCTTTAGCGTTCTCAACACTTGTCCTGCGTTGGAGTTTCAGATGGCGGAGCAGTTGGCGTGAAGGCCTTACTGCGCATCTTCCGGCCTTCCCGGAAATTGGCAATCATCATCGGTGGAGTCGCTCTTCTGGCGGGCGTTTCCGGCGGTGCGGCGGTCTATGTCGGCAAGGACAGGCTGATCGGTGCAACTGGTGGTGGCTACGGGCTCGAATGCAGCGACGTCAACCTGGTGACGATCCGGAAGCAGGACCACGTCTGGGTGCGCAAATACATCAAAACCGAACCGACCGACGGGATGACGCGTGTCAAGACCGCGCTTCGTGTCGCCCAGGCCGTTTATGCCGCGCAGAAGCCGGATCTGGTCCAGGTGGTGGTGCTCGACGAGAACGGCCCGACCTTGCGTGCGGATATTCGCGGCCGGGCGATCGGCGCCGATGTCGTCTATATCCCGCATCCCGACAAGACCGTTCCCGGCCTCGACGACAAGTCCTATACGGCGCGCTACTACGACGGCAAGGCCAGTGAAAACGGGCTGTTCTTCGGCGAGCGGATTGAGATGCCACTCGACGAGATCGCCATGATCAGCGCTGGTTTCAAGGACCCCGAGGATTGCGTCGACCCGGTCGCGGTTGGCTCGACGAAGAACGGGGAAAAGGGCAAGGAAAAGAAGCCGGCAGGCGGCGCACATGGCGCAGCACCGGCAGCCGAAAGCGAAGCGGCGCCTGCCGAGAACGCGGGTGCCGATGTGGTGGCGGAAGCGCCGGCCGAAGAGCCGCCGGCGGAAACTGCACCATCTCAGGCCCATTGAACGAACAGCATGAAAAAAGCGGAGCGCCGGCTACAGCGCCGCGCGTCTTTTCGGACGCGCAAAGGACGCTGTAGCACTTTGAGTTGCTGCATAATTTGTCCTTAAATCGATCCCGATTTAAGGAATTATGCAGTTGCACCCCGCTTCGATTTTTTGCTTTTCTTCCGGTCAGTCGGCTTTGCTGCGGCGGGCCGGGAAGAGGATGACGTCGCGGATCGACGGCGCGTTGGTCAGAAGCATGATGAGACGGTCGACGCCGATGCCGAGGCCACCTGCCGGTGGCATGCCCTGGTCGATGGCGTCGAGGAACTCCTCGTCCAGCTGCTTTTCCTTTTCGCCGCGGGCATGCGCCTGTTCGAGCTGCTCGACCATGCGGCGGCGCTGCTCTTCGGGATCGTTGAGCTCCGAGAAGGCGTTGCCCAGTTCCCAGGCGTTGCAATAGGTCTCGAAGCGCTCGACCAGGCGCGGCTCGCCTGGCACTTCCTTGGCGAAGGGCGAAATGTCCTTCGGGAAATGCGTGACATGCGACGGCTGGATCAGGGTGGATTCGACCTTTTCCTCGAAGATGAAGGCGAGGCATTCGCCCCAGGTCCAATCTTTCTCGACCGCAAAACCGGCAGCCTTGGCGGCAGCGCGCGCCTCTTCATCGGTCTTGATGGCGAGGAAGTCGATGCCGGTCGCTTCCTTGACGGCATCGGGCATCGGCACGCGCTTGAACGGACCCTTGAAGGACATGGTCTTGTCGCCGAAGGGGAATTCCGTCGCGCCGTGGATGGAGAGCGCTAAGCTCTCGAACAACCGCTCGACGAGGTCCATGATGTCCTCGTAATCGGCATAGGCCCAGTAACACTCCATCATGGTGAATTCGGGATTGTGCCGGGTGGAGACGCCTTCGTTGCGGAAGTTCCGGTTGATCTCGAAGACCTTGTCGGTCAGCCCCGACACCAGCGTGCGCTTGAGGAACAGTTCCGGCGCGATGCGCAGGTACATGTCGAGTTTCAGCGTGTTGTGATGGGTCTTGAACGGCTCGGCGGTGGCGCCGCCATAGACCGAATGCAGCATCGGCGTCTCGACTTCCATGAAGCCGTCATTTTCCATGAAGCGGCGGATGCCAGAGAGGATCTTCGAGCGCTGCTGGAAGCGGAGCTTCGAATCCTCGTTGGTCATGATGTCGAGATGGCGCTTGCGATAACGCAGCTCGATGTCGGAGAGACCGTGCCACTTCTCGGGCATCGGCAGCAGCGACTTCGTCAGCATGGTGATCGTCTGCGCGTTGATTGTCAGCTCGCCACGCTTGGTGCGGCGCACGATGCCGGTGACGCCGATGATGTCGCCGATGTCGATCATCGGCAGCAGGGCGCGGGCTTCCTCGCCGGTGACATCCTTGTGCGAGAAGATCTGGATCTTGCCGGAGGCGTCATGGAGATCCATGAACATGCCGGAGTTGCGCGAGGAATAGACGCGGCCGGCGACGGTGACGATATCCTGCGTCTCGGTGTCCGGCTCCAGGCTCTCGTATTTCGCGGTAAGCTCGGCATTGCCCATCGTGCGGTGAAAATGCGCCGGATAGACCTCGCCGACCTGCTCGCGCAGCAGCTTCAGCTTCTGGGCGCGCACTTCCGTCGCGTCGGAGGAAAGGGTGTTTTCGGTCTTGTTGTCAGCCATTGTCGAAATCCTCTGACTGTTCTTACTTCGAGCCGACGAGGGCGGCGACCGCCTGCGAGGCGAGCTTCAGACGCTGACGCACGACGGACCGGCCGAGGATCGCCATGGAATCGAAAAGCGGCAGGGAACGCGATGAGCCGGATACGGCGACGAAGAGCGGCGAGACCACGACCTTCAGCTTCTTGCCCATGCGGTCGGCGATCGCGCGCAGCTCCGCCTCGATCGTCTCGACGTTCCATTCCAGGATCTTTTCGAGATCCGGCTGAACGGTGTTGAGGATCTCGAGGATCTCCTCCGGCGGTGACTTGATCTTGGCGAAGTCGGAAGGCTGCAGACCGAGATCGGACTTCAGCAGGAAGCCGGCGAGATCGGGCAGTTCGCCGAGCTTGGAAATGCGCGTCTGCGACAGGCGCAGACCTTCCTTCAGACGGTCGTTTTCCATCGCCCAGGTCAGCACACGCGCCTGGAACTCCTCTTCGGACAGCTTCTCGCGGATCCAGCGGCCGTTGAGCCAATCGAGCTTTTGAATGTCAAAGATCGCACCGGCCTTGGAGAGGTTTTCCGGGTCAAACTTTTCGGAGAGCTCGTCCATCGTCAGGAGCTCTTCGCCCTCGGCGATCTGGACGAAGAACAGACCGAGGAAGTTCATCAACGCTTCGGGAATGTAGCCAAGCGCGGAATAATAGGAGATCGAGGTCGGGTTCTTGCGCTTCGACAGCTTCGACTTGTCGGCATTGCGCATCAGCGACAAGTGCATGAAGACCGGCTGGTCCCAGTCGAAATAGCGATAGAGAAGGATGTGCTTCGGCACGGAGGCCAGCCATTCTTCGCCGCGTGCGACGTGAGTGATCTTCATCAGATGGTCGTCGATGACGTTGGCCATATGATAGGTCGGCATGCCGTCGGCCTTGATGAGGACCTGCATGTCGACCGAATCCCACGGAATGGAGACATCGCCGTAGACGCCGTCCGTGAAGTCGCAGGAGCCTTCGGCCGGAATCTTCATGCGGATGACGGTCGTCTCGCCGGCGGCCATGCGTGAGGTGACTTCCTCGGCCGTGAGGTTGAGGCAGAGACCATCGTACTTCGGCGGCTTGCCGGCGGCGCGCTGGGTTTCGCGCATCTGCTCCAGCCGCGCGGGTGTGCAGAAGCAGCGGAAGGCATGGCCCTTGTCCAGCAATTCCTTCCCGTAAGGCTGGTACATTTCCTTGCGGTCGGACTGGCGATAGGGGCCGTAAGGACCGCCGATATCAGGGCCTTCCTTCCATTCCAGCCCGCACCATTTCAGTGCGTCCAACACCTTCGTTTCGAATTCCGGGGTCGAGCGCGTCGCATCGGTATCCTCGATACGCAGGATGAACTCGCCGCCGTGCTTCTTGGCGAAAAGGTAGTTGAAGAGAGCGATGTAAGCGGTGCCGACATGCGGCTCGCCGGTCGGCGAGGGAGCGATGCGAACGCGGACGCCGGTAGCTGTCCCGGAAACTGTCATTGTGTGTGCCCGTCAATGATGCCGGACGGCTTTCATGGGGAAAGCGACGTTCGGCCGGAAGGATGCAGATATCTTCATCGGCAAACCGGCCGGAAAAGGGCATGCGCCCGCACTATCCGCCGATCGTCCGTTCGGCTGGCCTTAGGCCATATTCAACCGGGCGCGTCAAGAAAAACCACGCCTGCAAAGGCCTGATGGTGGTGCGTGAGGGCGCGTCGGTTCCGCCGCGCCCTCGTGCCCAAGCCTCAATGCGCGGCGTCGCGTTTTCGCTTGCGGGCGTTGCGTGCGATCATGTTCAGCACCTCGACCAGCGCCGAGAAGGCCATGGCGGCATAGACGTAGCCCTTCGGCACATGGAAGCCCATGCCTTCGGCGATCAGTGTCGTGCCGATCATCAGCAGGAAGGCGAGCGCCAGCATGACGATCGTCGGGTTCCTCTCGATGAAGTTGGCAAGCGGGGTTGCGGCAACCAGCATGGCGGTGACGGCGGCGATGACGGCGACCACCATGATCGGCAGATGCGGCGTCATGCCGACGGCGGTGATGATGCTGTCGACGGAGAAGACGAGGTCGAGCAACAGGATCTGGCCGATGGCCGATGCAAAGCCTGTCGTGGTCGACTTGGCGATGAAATCCTCTTCATGGTCCACGGGGTCGACGCTGTGGTGAATTTCCTTGGTGGCCTTCCAGACGAGGAACAGACCGCCGGCAATCAGGATCAGATCCTTCCAGGAGAAGCCGTGGCCGAAGGCTTCAAACAGCGGTTCGGTCAGCTGCACGATCCAGGCGATGGTGCCGAGCAGGACGAGACGCATGACGAGCGCAAGACCGATGCCGATCTTGCGGGCCTTCTCGCGGTGTTCGGGCGGCAGTTTGTTGGTGAGAATGGAAATGAAGATCAGGTTGTCGATCCCGAGAACGACTTCCATCACCACCAGCGTGATGAGCGCCACCCAGGCGGCCGGATCCTGAATGAGCGTCATGATTTCCTGCATCAGCGTATATCCCTTTCGCGTCACATGCGTGAATGACGCTCGCAATGTAATGTTGCCGGCCTGCCAAGCAAGCGCAGCAAGGGGTATACGAAACCGATGTGACTTTTATTCCCTAGAACAGGATTTAAGGCCGGGTCGGCCTTAAATTTGAATCCTGTTCTAAATTAAAGAGTTGGAGCATGACGTCGTCCGAAAACCGCTCGCACTTTTCGGCATCATGCTCTGATCGGCAACCAGATTTCGGTGACGCCCATGCCCGTATAGGGGTCGAAGCGCTCGTCATAGCGTTCGAACATGTCGGGTGTCTCGCCGTGCTCCAGGCCCGAGGTCGGCCACCATGCGCCAAAAATCCGGTTCATCGTCGCCGGAATGCCGGAGACGTGGCCGCGATGGGCAAAGACGACGTAGCGCTGGCCTGGAAGCTTGAGCGTTGCAAAATCTCCCGGCAGATCGTCGGCATCGGAGATTTCGACCGCGGCCATATAGCGGAATTTCTCCGCTTCGCCGTCGATATGCGTGCAGATGCCGTAGGCGACATTGCCTTTCTGACCGGAGATATGACCGAAATGGGCATTGAACTTCTGCCAGAGAGAGGGAATGGCGGCGTTGCCGCCATAGGGGTAAATCTCCTGCAAGCCGGCAAACAGCATCGGTTGGAGGGTTTCGAAGCGGGGCGGTTCGAGGTCGTTGAGGTGGGCAGGGTCCATTCTGATCGGCTCCAGCAAGACAAGGTTACGGGCGTGCCCCTGTCTGCGCACCGCATCCGGCGTCATGCCGAACTGGTCGCGGAAGGCACGGGTGAAGGCCTCGTGCGAGCCGTAGCCCGCGCAAAGCGCAACCTCGAGAATGGTGGATGAACCGCCGACCAGTGTGGGCACGGCGCGGCTGAGGCGCCGCCCTCTTATATAGCCGCTGATCGAGTGACCGGTGACGAGCCCGAAGACGCGCGACAGATGGTAGCGCGACAATCCGGCTGCTTCCGATATCTCTTCCAGCGATATATCGCTTTCGAAATGGCTCTCGATGAACCAGATCGCCCGTCCGACGGCGCTCATCCTCATTCTCCTACAGCGCCGCGCGTCTTTTTGAGAGGCGCAAAGGACGCTGTAACACTTTGAAGTGCTGCATAATTCCTTAAATCGATTCCGATTTAAGGAATTATGCAGTGTTGCAGCTTCTTCCTTAAAGAAAAGCCGGCAGCCGGATTTGATCGCTATTGCGGGATTTTGGCCGATGGAGTGCAGCGGTCTAGGGTGTGGTCAGGCGGTCTCGTGCCGGCGCACGCCATAGGCGGCCATGAAGACCCGGATGGCGCCGCGGATGACGCGCTCGATTTCGTCACGCGGCGGCGGCTCTTCCATGCTTCCAAACAGGCGGAGTTTGAAGAAACTACCGCTGGCGAGATCGAGAAACTGGCCGGCGGCGAGATCAATGTCGTCGATCTCCAGCCTGCCTTCGGCGATGTGCCGTTCCAGGAAGTCGCGCATGATGGTGCGCAGGTTTACCGGGCCCTTGAAGAAGCGTTGACAGAGCACCGGCATGCGGTCGCGAACGCCGAGAACGGTGCGCATCGCGTTGATGACCTTCTCATCGGTCATGTGGGTGACGAAGCTTATCCCGAATTCGTACAGGCCGGCTTCGGGATCGTCATGTTCGGCAAGTGCCGTGCGCACGGCCGCCACGAAGGCGGCGCGCTCGGTCTCGATCATCGCCGAAAACAGCTCTTCCTTGTTGGTGAAATAAACGTAGAGCGTTCCCTTGGAGACTCCGGCCTCGCGCGTCACGTCATTCATGCTGGCGGCGTCGAAACCCATCTTCATGAAGACGCGCTTGGCGCCGGCGAGAATCTGTTGGCGCTTGGCCGGATCTTCGCCTGCGGCAAATCGGCCTCCGGCAGCGGGAGGGCTGAATACAGCGGCGTGGTCGAGTTTCAGCGTCATGTCCTCTTAACCGTGTTTACGGTTTCGCATTTTCTTTAAAGAAATCGAACCGATTGGTTCTATACATCTTGATATGACGATAAAACAGGTTTAAGTCAACTGAACCGAACCGTTCAGTTCGATTATTTACTCCAAGATCGGTAAAGTGGTTATGTCGAGCAACCAGAAGAGCAACGTCGCGCGTATCGTCAGCGAAAACGCCGGGACCGAAGAGGTAAAGGCCGAGGTTGCGGCCGTTGCAGAAGCTCCGACGGCGGAAGCCCGCGAAGTACCTTCCGCTCCCGCGCAGTCGGCGCCGGCTTCGGTCGCCGCCGCACCTGCGGCAGCAAAGAAGCGCCGCAGCCCGGTGCTGCCGATCGTCGTGCTCGCCCTTCTCGCAGGCGGCGGCTGGTATGGTTACGAATGGTGGACGAACGGCCGCTTCATGGTGTCGACCGACGACGCCTATATCGAAGGCGATATCGCAACGATTTCGCCGAAGGTCACGGGCTACGTCGCGAAGGTGAACGTTGTCGCCAACCAGGAAGTCAAAGCGGGCGACGTGCTTGCCACGCTTGATAACGGCGACTATCAGAACGCCCTCGACTTGGCCCAGGCCCAGATCGTCACCGAAAAGCTTTCGCTGCAGCGTATCGACGCGCAGATCGAAGGCGCGAATGCGAGCCTCGTGCAGGCGCAGGCGCAGAAGGTGGCACTCGAAGCGGCCGTTCGCGGTGCCGAGATCACTCAGAAGCGCCAGAGCGACCTTCAGGCGAAGTCGGTCGGCACCGCCGCCGATCTCGACAACGCCAATATCGCCCTCGACCAGGCCAAGGCCAATCTTGCCGGCGGCGACGCCAACATCACCGCTGCACAGGCCAACATCACCATCCTCCAGGCCCAGCGCAAGGAAGCGGAAGGCTCGGTCCGTTCGCTGGAAATCTCGCGCGACAAGGCCGTCCGCGACCTTTCCTTCACCGTGCTCAAGGCGCCTTATGACGGCATTGTCGGCAATCGCTCCGTCCAGGAAGGCGACCTCGTCTCTCCCGGCCAGCGCCTGATGGCACTCGTTCCAGTGCGCCAGCTCTACATCGACGCCAATTTCAAGGAAACGCAGATCCAGCATCTGGTGCCGGGTTCGAAGGTCAACGTCCAGGTCGATGCCTATAGCGATCATCCTGTTGTCGGCACCGTCGAATCGATCTCACCGGCCTCCGGCTCGGTGTTTTCGATGCTGCCGCCCGAAAACGCCACGGGCAATTTCACCAAGGTGATCCAGCGGGTGCCAGTGCGCATCTCGCTGCCGCAGGATGCGCTCGACAGCGGGCGTCTGCGCGCGGGCCTGAGCGTCGTCGTCGACGTCGACACCCGTACGGCGCCGAGCAAGTAAGCCTTTAGAGCAATTCCTGCAAAAGTGTGCAGGCGGTTTTGCACCCGGAATTGCGTGAAAACAAAGAGATAGAGCAATTCCGTAATTCGAAGAAAAACGGAATTGGTCTGGAAAGGCGGAGGTGGTCTGATGGCCGGGAGCGCGACAGCAACAGCGGGGACGATTCCGGCAGCGCCTGCTCATGCCGACGAGCGCATGGACCCGAAGAAGCTCATCGCCTTCTTCGCGATGGTGCTCGGCATGTTCATGTCGATCCTCGACATCCAGATCGTTTCGGCCTCGCTTGCGGAGATCCAGGCTGGCCTTTCGGCCGGCAGCGACGAGATCGGCTGGGTGCAGACGTCCTATCTGATCGCGGAAGTGATCATGATCCCGTTGTCTGGCACGTTGGCGCGCATCATCTCGACGCGTTATCTCTTCGCGATCTCGGCCGCCGGCTTCACCATGGCGAGCGCGCTGGCGGCGACGGCGACGAATATCGACCAGATGATCGTCTATCGGGTCATCCAGGGCTTCATCGGCGGCGGCATGATCCCGTCGGTCTTCGCGGCCGCCTTCACCATCTTCCCGCCGTCGAAGCGTAGCATCGTCTCGCCGATCATCGGCCTGATCGCGACGCTGGCGCCGACTATCGGCCCGACGGTCGGCGGTTATCTCAGCCATGCCTTTTCCTGGCATTGGCTGTTCCTCGTCAATATCGTTCCCGGCATCATCGTCACGATCGTCACCTGGAACTTCATCGATTTCGACAAGCAGGAACTGTCGCTCTTCAAGAAGTTCGACTGGTGGGGGCTGATCTCGATGGGCGTGTTCCTCGGCGCGCTGGAATATGTGCTCGAAGAGGGCAATTCGAACGATTGGTTCAACGACAGTTCCATCACCATCGCAGCGGTTGCCTCCGGCGTTGCAGCCATCGTCTTCTTCTATCGCGCCTTCACGGTGGATTTTCCCGTCGTCGACCTGAAGGCTTTCGCGAACCGGAATTTTTCCTTCGGCTCGGTGTTTTCTTTCGTCATGGGCATCGGCCTCTATGGCCTCACCTATATCTATCCGGTCTATCTCGGGCGCATCCGTGGATATGACTCATTGATGATCGGCGAGACGATGTTCGTCTCCGGACTTGCGATGTTCTTCACCGCGCCGATCGCCGGCCGGCTGTCGACCAAGATGGACCTGCGCCTGATGATGGTGATCGGCTTCGTCAGTTTCGCTGCCGGCACTTTCATCATGATGCATCTGACGGCGGATTGGGATTTCTACGAACTGTTCATCCCGCAGATCCTGCGTGGCTTCGGGCTGATGATGTGCATGGTGCCGATCAACAACATCGCGCTCGGCACGATGCCGCCCTCGCGCATGCGCGGCGCGTCCGGCCTGTTCAATCTGACCAGAAACCTCGGCGGCGCCGTCGGCCTTGCCGTCATCAACACCGTGCTCACCAACCGGCAGGACGTGCATTATGAGCGGCTGCGGGAGAATATGGATTGGGGCAATCCGGCGGCGATCGACCAGATGAACAACATGGCCGCCAATTTCAACACCTATGGCATGGATGGCGCCTCGGTCGCGATCAAGCAGATGGTCGGGCTTGCCACCAAGCAGGCGATCATCCTCTCCTTCAGCGACGTGTTCCTGATCCTGACCGCACTCTTCCTCGCGATGATCCTCGGTGTTGCGATGATCAAGAAACCCGCGCCGCAAGGCGGGGGAGGCGGTGGCGGCCACTGACCTCCGGCCTGCCGCCCCTTGAAAAGGCCCTCTTCGGAGGGCCTTTTTGTTTGCCGTTTCTGGCCTCCGTGCCATCAGCCAGATAAGCGTTGGCCGGATCGGTGCGAAGCGGACCGCAATACCGGAAAACGAAGCGGAAATTGGCCTATTCGATTTTTTGATTTACGTACATCAAAAATGGCGCTAATGGTCTCGTCAGGAGGAATGATGAGGCCAACCGTTCACGATATCGCCGCTGCCGCCGGTGTCAGTCTCGCGACTGTCGACCGGGTTCTCAATCAGCGCCCCGGTGTGCGCCACGTCACGCGGGAAAAGGTCGAGACCGCGATCCGCGAGCTCGGTTATGTCAGAGACGTCGCCGCCGCCAATCTTGCCAAGGGGCGCACCTATCCGCTGGTCTTCATCCTGCCGGCCAGCGACAATTCCTTCATGTACGGGCTCAATGCCGAAATCCGGCAGGCCGCTCTCCGCTCGCCGGCCGAGCGTACCGATATCCGCACTATCGAGGTGCCGGCCTTCGATCCGGCCGCCCTCGTCTCCGTGCTCGAAGGGCTTTCCCAGGAAAAACCTTGTGGCATCGCACTGGTCGCGACCGATGCGCCTGAGGTGCGCGCCGCTGTCGACCGGCTGGTGCGCGAGCGCTTTCCCATCGTTACCCTGGTTTCCGATCTCACGGGCTCGCTGCGCCATCACTATGCCGGCGTCGACAATATCGCGGCCGGCCGTACAGCCGCCCGACTGCTCGGGCGATTTCTTGGGCGGCGAAAGGGCGAGATCGCTGTGCTCGCCGGCTCCATGCTGGTGCGCGACCATCGCGAGCGGCTGGAGGGTTTTAGCGCAGTCATGGCCGAGGAGTTTCCTGATCTGGCGATCCTGCCGGTTCTCGAAGGCCGCGACGACCCCGAGGTCGCCCATATGCTCGTTGCTGACGCGCTTTCGAGGAATGCCGGGATCATCGGCGTCTACAGCCTCGGCGCCGGCAATCGCGGCCTTATCCGGGCGCTGAAGGAGAAGGCCGTCGACCGCATACTGACCGTGATTGCCCACGAGCTGACCGCCCATACGCGGGCGGCACTCATCGACAACACGATCGATGCGATCCTCAACCAGGATGCCGGCCATGAGGTGCGCAGCGCAATCCGCGTGCTGAAAGCCAAGGCGGACGGGCTTGCCGTCATCGAAGCGCAGGAGCGCATCCGCCTCGACATATTCCTGAAAGACAATCTGCCGTAACGGCAAAGGGAGAAATACCACATGTATCTGGGTCTCGATCTCGGAACCTCCGGCGTCAAGGCGATGCTGATCGACGGTGATCAGAAGATCGTCGGCTCGGCCAATGGTTCGCTCGACGTCTCGCGTCCGCATTCCGGCTGGTCGGAGCAAGAGCCGGCCCACTGGGTGCGCGCCACGGAGGAGGCCGTCGCCGGCCTCAAGGCAAAACATCCTAGGGAGTTAGCTGCGGTCAAGGGCATCGGCCTTTCCGGCCAGATGCACGGCGCAACGCTCATCGATGCCTCCGACAAGGTCCTGCGCCCCTGCATCCTCTGGAACGACACCCGCAGCTACGTCGAGGCCGCGGCACTCGATGCCGATCCGCGCTTTCGCGCGCTCACCGGCAACATCGTTTTCCCCGGCTTCACGGCGCCGAAGCTCGCCTGGGTCGCAAAACATGAGCCCGATGTCTTCGGCAAGATCGCCAAGGTGCTCTTGCCGAAGGACTACCTGCGTCTTTGGCTGACTGGCGAATATATCTCGGAAATGTCGGATTCGGCCGGCACTTCCTGGCTCGACACCGGCAAACGCGCCTGGTCCTCCGAACTGCTCGCCGCCACCAAGCTTTCCGAGGAGCAGATGCCGGCGCTTGTCGAAGGCACCGAGCAGGCCGGCAAGCTCCGGTCCGAACTGGCGGCGCAATGGGGTATATCAGGTGATGTCGTCGTTGCCGGTGGTGCCGGCGACAATGCGGCTTCGGCCTGCGGCATGGGCACGGTCAGCGATGGCGCCGCCTTTGTCTCGCTCGGCACATCAGGCGTACTTTTTGCCGCGAACGGCTCGTATCTGCCGAAGCCGGAAAGCGCCGTGCATGCCTTCTGCCACGCGCTGCCGAACACCTGGCACCAGATGGGCGTCATCCTGTCGGCGACCGATGCACTGAACTGGCATTCCGGTGTGACCGGCAGATCGGCCGCCGATCTTACCGGCGAGGTCGGCGACACGCTGAAGGCGCCTACCGGTGTCACCTTCCTGCCTTATCTCTCCGGCGAGCGCACACCGCACAATGATGCCGTCATCCGCGGCGCCTTCATCGGCCTCGAACACGAAAGCAGCCGTATCGTTCTGACCCAGGCAGTGCTCGAAGGTGTCGCCTTCGCCATTCGCGACAATCTCGAAGCGCTGCGCTCGGCCGGCACCGGCATATCCCGGGTCACGGCAATCGGCGGCGGTTCGCGCTCGCGTTACTGGCTGGCGTCGATCGCGACCGCGCTCGGCGTTCCGGTCGACCTGCCGGCCGACGGCGATTTCGGCGCGGCCTTCGGCGCAGCCCGCCTCGGCCTGATCGCAGCAACGGGGGCAGATCCCATTGCCGTCTGCACGCCGCCGGTAACAGCCGGAACGATCGAGCCGGTGTCGGCACTGAGCGGCGCTTATGAGGATGCTTACAAGCGCTACCGCGCGCTCTACCCGGCGATCAAGTCGCTGGCGCATTGATATTTGGGCAGCCGCCGATCCGCCTGCCTGCACCCTCTCCCCAAGGGGAGGAGAGACCAGCAGCGGCGCCTCTTTCCCTCTCGCCAGCGGGGAGAGGGTAGGGTGAGGGGGCCCCACGGAACAACAGACAAGAGTGAACCCAAGGAGAACCAACATGAGCACCGGATTTTTCGGCGATATCCAGAAAGTAAAATACGAAGGCCCGGACAGCACCAATCCGCTGGCCTTCCGCTACTACCAGCCGGACGAGATCGTCATGGGCAAGCGCATGGAAGACCATCTGCGCTTTGCGGTGGCCTATTGGCACACCTTCACCTGGCCGGGCGGCGACCCGTTCGGTGGCCAGACCTTCCTGCGTCCGTGGTTCGAGGACACGATGAAGGCCGCCAAGCTCAAGGCCGACGTCGCCTTCGAATTCTTCTCGCTGCTCGGCTCGCCCTACTACTGCTTCCATGACGCCGACGTGCGTCCTGAGGGCAAGAACTTCGCCGAAAACACCAAGAACCTCAACGAGATCGTCGATTATTTCGCCGAGAAGCAGGCCGCAACCGGCACCAAGCTGCTCTGGGGCACGGCGAACCTCTTCTCCCACCGCCGCTATATGTCGGGCGCTGCGACCAATCCGGATCCTGACGTCTTTGCTTTCGCAGCTGCGACGGTAAAGACCTGCATCGATGCCACGCAGAAGCTCGGCGGCGAAAACTACGTGCTCTGGGGCGGCCGCGAAGGTTACGAGACGCTGCTCAACACCGATATCGGCCGCGAGCTCGACCAGCTCGGCCGCTTCCTCAACCTCGTGGTCGAATACAAGCACAAGATCGGCTACAAGGGCACGATCCTGATCGAGCCGAAGCCGCAGGAGCCGACCAAGCACCAGTATGATTACGACGTCGCGACCGTCTATGGCTTCCTCAAGAAGCACGGCCTTGAAAACGAGGTGAAGCTCAATATCGAGCAGGGCCACGCGATCCTTGCCGGCCACTCCTTCGAGCACGAGCTGGCGCTTGCCAATGCACTCGGCATCTTCGGCTCGATCGACATGAACCGCAACGACTACCAGTCCGGCTGGGATACCGACCAGTTCCCGAACAATGTTCCGGAAATGGCGCTCGCCTATTACCATGTTCTGGCAGGTGGCGGATTCAAGACCGGCGGCACCAACTTCGACTCGAAGCTTCGCCGTCAGTCTCTCGACCCGGCGGATCTGCTGATCGGCCATATCGGCGGCATGGATTGCTGCGCCCGCGGCCTGAAGGCCGCCGCCAAGATGATCGAGGACAAGGCTCTGTCGCAGCCGCTCGCCGATCGTTATGCCGGCTGGGAATCCGCCGAGGCGCAGAAGCTCTTCCGCGGCGAGTATTCGCTGGATGAGATCACCCACTATGTCGAAAGCCACGACGTGAACCCGCAGCCGAGATCCGGCAAGCAGGAACTGCTGGAGAACGTCGTCAACCGTTACGTTTGATGAAGCGCGCCGGCGGTCATCGACCGCCTACCGTTTCGACCGGTTGCGCGATGGGGCTGAGACGGAGTTTCGAACCACCAGATCCGGCCGCAGCAGGATTTCCGTTTCGGTCGGCCGGCCATCGGACAGGAGTTCGAGCAGCAGCGCCATCGCCTGCTTGCCGATTGCCGTTCTCGGCTGGCGGATCGTGGTCAGCGGCGGCGATATGAAGACCGCCTGCGGCACGTCGTCGAAACCGGTCACCGAGAAATCCCGCGGAATATCGTAGCCTCGCGCGCCGAGCCCGATCATGACGCCGATCGCCGTCTGGTCGTTGACGCACATGAAGGCGGTCGGAAGCGTGTCGCGCATGAAAAGCTGTTCGACCGCATGCCGCCCGCTTTCGATCGTGCCGTCACCTTCGAGCACGATCCTGGTGTCGGGCGGGATGCCGGCGGCGTCGAGACCGGCATCGTAACCCATGCGGCGCCTGGTATAGGCAAGCCGGGTGCGCGAATCGCCGATGAAGGCGATCTTGTGGTGCCCTTCGGCCAGCAGCAGGTCCACGGCTTTCCGAGCGCCCTCGGTATCGTCGACGCCCACATAGGGAATGCCGCCGTTGAAGACGGGCTCGAAAACACCGACGCTCGGCGGCAGCCGTGCGGTCATCGTCTGATGCCCGAACGGCAGGATACCGGTGAAGAGGATCAATCCGGCCGCCTGGTTGGAATTGAAGAATTTCAGATATTCCAGACCGCGCTGGGCATCGTTCTGCGTGTGGCCGATCAGGATGCCGTAGCCGTGCGCGCGCGCTTCGTTCTCCAGCCCGACGAGAATGTTGGAGAAATTGGGATCGCCGATATCGGGCGCCACGACAAGGATCATGTTGGAGCGGCCGAGCCTCAGGCTGCGCGCCATGGCATTGGTGGTATAGCCGGTGATGGCGATCGCCTGGTTGACCTTGAGGCGCGTGGAGTTGGCGACCTTCTCCGGCATGTGGATTGCCCGGGAAACCGTCGCGATAGAGACCTCGGCGATCCGGGCGACGTCTTCGATGGTTGCGGGCGTGGAATTCGACACTGAGCTCTGCCTTGGGCTGTCTTCGCCGCGACACTACACAGACTTGTCGAGAGGTCAAAGGCAGGCTTCAACTGATCTGTGTAAATCAACGATGTAAACCTTTACACGATGTATGTAAAGGTTTACATAAGGCTTCAGAGCGGACGGGGAGCCGCTTTGGGGAGGATCAGATGACCGTGGAGATCGCCGACACCGCACCCGTGGTGCTGTCCGCCAGGCGCATATGCAAATCCTTCAGTGGAGTGCAGGTCCTCTTCAGCGTGAACTTCGATCTCCGCGCCGGCGAAATCCATGCGCTCATGGGTGAAAATGGCGCTGGCAAATCCACGCTTGTCAAGGTTTTGTCCGGTTTCGAACAGCCGAGTTCCGGCGAGATCCTGCTCGACGGCAAGCCCGTCGTCCTGCCGCCCAATGGCGCCGCCGAGGCGCTCGGCATCGTCATCATTCACCAGGAATTCAACCTTGCCGAACATCTGACCGTGACGGAAAGCCTCTTTCTCGGGCGCGAAGTCACGCGTTTCGGCATGCTCGACCGCAAATATATGCGGTCGGAGACACGCAAGGTTCTCGACGTGCTCGGTTCGCATGTCGATGAGAATGCGCTGATCAGCACGCTTTCCATCGCCGACAAGCAGATGGTCGAAATCGCCAAGGCGATCAGCCGCGATGCGCGGGTGGTGTTCATGGACGAGCCGACCGCGGTGCTGTCGCGGGAAGAGACCAATATGCTGTTCAAGCAGGTTCGCAAGCTTCGCGACCAGGGTACCAGCTTCGTCTTCGTGTCCCACAAGCTCGACGAGGTGATGGAATTGACCGACCGCGTCACGGTGCTGCGCGACGGCCAGTGGATCAAGACTTCGGCGACGTCCATTCTGGACGGGGAATCGATCGCACAGCTTATGGTTGGCCGCGAACTCTCCAGCCTCTATCCCGCCAAGGTCGAGCCTGATGTCGACGAGGAGATTGTCCTCAGCGTCGCCTCGGTGTCGACGGGCTATGTAAAGGATGCGAGCTTCGAGGTGCGCAAGGGCGAGATCATCGGTTTTTCCGGCATGATCGGCTCGGGCCGCACCGAACTGATGGAAGCGATCGCCGGATTGCGGACCCGTCTCGAGGGCGAGGTGGTCATCAAGGGGGAAACTGTTCCCTCCGGTGACGTGCATGCCGCCAATCGCTGCGGGCTCGCCTACATGACCAAGGATCGCAAGTCGAAAGGCCTGCTGCTGCGCTCCGGCATGGTGACCAATCTGACACTGCAATCGCTCGGAAGGCACGCTCGTCACGGCTATCTGAGCCCGGGCAGCGAAGCGGCCGCGATGGCAAAGGCCAAGCGCCGCTTCGATATCAGGGTTCGCGACGGTAATATCGTCGCCGGCCGGATGTCGGGGGGGAACCAGCAGAAGCTGCTGCTGGCCAAGGTCATGGAGACCGAGCCTCAGATCATCATCATCGACGAGCCGACGCGCGGCATCGATGTCGGCACCAAACAGCAGATCTATCATTTCATCTCGGCGCTCGCCCGGGACGGCCGGTCGATCATCGTCGTGTCCTCGGAGATGCCGGAGGTCATCGGCCTCTGCACGAGAGTGGCGGTGATGCGCGAAGGGCGTATCGTCGGCGTGCTCGAAGGAGACGAGATTTCCGAGCAGGAGATCATGCGTTACGCCGCCGGGCTCAAGAAGAAGGCGGCCGCCTGAAGGCTGAAGCAGGGCTTTGCCGATCAGGAGGACACATAAGATGCCCAGAAAATATGGGACGGGAGGTTGGTTTTGGAAATGAGTGTCAACGAGGAGACCAGGGAAATCCGGCGCCGATCCTGGCGGGATGTCGACCTGCGTGCGGTCGCCCCCTTCGTCGCCCTGGCGCTGCTACTGATCGTCGGAGCCCTGGTCAATCCGAATTTCATCGGCATTACCAACCTTGCCAATGTCGCGACGCGCAGCGCTTTCATCGCCATCATCGCGGTCGGTGCGACCTTCGTGATATCAGCAGGGGATCTCGATCTGTCTGTCGGCTCGATGGTGGCCTTCGTCGCCAGCCTGATGATCCTGCTGATGAATTCGGGCGCCATCGAAAACCCGGCTTTGATGCTGACGGCCGCCGCCGTCTTCACCATCGTCGCCGGCGCGCTCTGCGGTCTGGCAAACGGCCTGATCACGACGGTCGGCAGGATCGAGCCCTTCATCGCGACGCTCGGCACGATGGGCATCTATCGCGGCCTGACGACATGGCTGTCGCAGGGTGGCGCGATCACGCTTCGCTCGGCCGATATCCAGACGCTCTATCGCCCTGCTTATTTCGGCAATGTCGCCGGCATACCGGTGCCGATCGTGGTGATCCTGGCAGTGACGGCGGTTGCGGCCTTCATCCTCTATCGCACCCGCTACGGGCGCCACGTCGTCGCTGTGGGATCAAACAGCGATGTCGCCCGCTATTCAGGTATCGCGGTCAATCGCGTCAGGACGATCGCCTTCGTCATCCAGGGACTGTGCGTCGCCATCGCCGTGCTGCTCTATGTTCCCCGTCTCGGCTCGACGTCGGCGACGACGGGCATCCTGTGGGAGTTGCAGGCGATCACGGCCGTCGTCGTCGGCGGCACGGCGCTCAAGGGCGGCGCGGGCAGGGTCTGGGGCACGATCTGCGGCGCCTTCATTCTCGAACTGGTCGGCAACATCATGTTGCTTTCGAATTTCATCAGCGAATATCTGATCGGCGCCATCCAGGGTGCGATCATCATCATCGCCATGTTCGTCCAGCGCTCGCTGGTGCGCAAATCATGAATTGACCGGGCTTGCAATTGGCCGGGGTTACAATTGATCGGGCTTACAGGGCGTCCGGTCCCGATATGGAAAAGTCCCTGAATTATTGGGAGGAAATAGCATGCGTAAATTGATGTTGGGCCTGGCGGTTGCGGCGGTGACCTTCGCCGGCGCCGCTCACGCCCAGGACAAGAAATTCACGATCGGCGTGTCCATTCCGGCCGCCGACCACGGCTGGACGTCGGGCGTGGTATTCCATGCCGAACGCGTTGCCAAGCTGCTGATGGCCGAACATCCCGGTCTCAACGTCATCGTCAAGACCTCGCCGGACGCCGCAAGCCAGGCCAACGCCGTGCAGGATCTCGATACGCAGGGCATCGACGCCCTCGTCATCCTGCCGTCGGATCCGGATCCGCTCGTCAACGCCATCAAGGAAGTCAAGGGCAAGGGCAAGTTCGTCGCCCTCGTCGACCGTGCGCCGAGCAACAACGACAATTCCGTGCGCGATCTCTATGTCGCCGGCAACAACCCAGCTCTCGGCGAAGTCGCCGGCAAGTACATCAAGGACACCACGCCGGATGCCGAAGTGGTCATCATCCGCGGTCTGCCGATCCCGATCGACCAGCAGCGCCAGGACGGCTTTGACAAGGGCATTGCCGGCTCGAACGTCAAGGTTCTTGACCGCCAGTACGGCAACTGGAACCGCGACGATGCCTTCAAGGTCATGCAGGACTACCTGACCAAGTACCAGAAGATCGACGTCGTATGGTGCCAGGACGACGACATGGCCGTCGGCGTTCTGCAGGCGATCGAGCAGGCCAAGCGCACCGACATCAAGTATGTCGTCGCCGGTGCCGGCTCAAAGGACATGGTCAAGAAGGTCATGGATGGCGACAAGCTGATCCCGGTCGACGTTCTCTATCCGCCGGCAATGGTCGGTACGGCGATGGAGCTGACGGCGGCGGCACTTTACGACCAGGTCCCGGTTCACGGCAGCTACATCCTCGACGCGACGCTCGTCACCAAGGACAATGCCAAGGACTTCTACTTCCCGGACTCTCCGTTCTGATCCATTCATTGGAGATGTGCGCCCATTCGAAAGGATGGGCGCATTTTTTATGCTTTCCATAGAGCGGGTGGCCGAAAATGCTGCACGTACCTCTTGCCCGCCAAAGCCCATCATGATTAGCTCGCCGCCATATCGCATCTGGCTTCGCGCCAAATCACGAGCCAAGGGCGAGGAGGCGCCTTGCTCCCGCCAAATTGCGTGCTACAACACTTTCAGAAACGTTTACGGTCGATATTCAGGGAGGAATCTGACATGAAGACGATCAAAGGCCCCGGCCTTTTCCTTGGCCAGTTCGCGGGCGATACTGCTCCTTTCAACTCGTGGGACGCGATCACCAAATGGGCGGCCGACATCGGTTACAAGGGCGTCCAGGTGCCGACCTGGGCCAGCCAATTGATCGATCTGAAGAAGGCTGCCACGTCCAAGGATTATTGCGACGAATTCGCCGGCAAGGCGCGCGAAAACGGCATCGAGATCACCGAACTCTCCACTCATCTGCAAGGACAGCTCGTCGCCGTTCACCCGGCCTATGACGAAGCCTTCGACGGGTTTGCTGCACCGGAGGTGCGGGGCAATCCGAAGGCGCGTCAGGAATGGGCTGTCGAGCAGGTCAAGATGGCACTGACGGCGTCCAAAAACCTCGGGCTCAAGGCGCATGCGACCTTCTCCGGCGCGCTTGCCTGGCCCTTCATCTATCCCTGGCCGCAGCGTCCTGCCGGTCTGGTCGAGACCGCCTTCGACGAACTCGCCCGCCGCTGGACGCCGATCCTCAACCATGCGGACGAGAACGGTATTGATGTCTGCTACGAGATCCACCCGGGCGAAGACCTCCATGACGGCATCACCTTCGAGATGTTCCTGGAGCGGGTGAAGAACCATCCGCGCGCCAACATGCTCTACGATCCCTCGCACTACGTCCTGCAGTGCCTCGATTATCTCGACAACATCGACATCTACAAAGACCGCATCAAGATGTTCCACGTCAAGGATGCTGAGTTCAATCCGACCGGACGTCAGGGCGTCTACGGTGGCTATCAGGGCTGGGTCGAACGCGCCGGCCGGTTCCGTTCGCTCGGCGACGGCCAGGTCGATTTCGGCGCGGTGTTCTCGAAGATGACGGCGAATAATTTCGACGGCTGGGCCGTGGTCGAATGGGAATGCGCGCTGAAGCATCCGGAGGACGGTGCCCGCGAAGGCGCCGAATTCGTTGCCGCCCATATCATCCGCGTCACCGAAAAAGCCTTCGACGATTTCGCCGGCAGCGGCACGGATCAGGCGGCGAACCGGCGGATGCTGGGGCTCTAAGCTTCTATTCCCTTCTCCCGAGTGGGGAGAAGATGCCCGTAAGGGCAGATGAGGGGGATGAGGAGCGATAGCGACGAATGCCTTGAGCGACAAGCGAAAGGCATATCTGTCGCCGGGCCCCCTCATCCGGCCCTCCGGGCCACCGACCGGGGCTGAGCCACGGGGCTCAACCCGTCCTTCGAACCCCCGAGGGGAGAAGGGAAGAAAAATTCAGGAGGAATCAATGGCAATCGAAGCATCATCCGAACAGACACGTGAGCCGCGCATCCGGCTCGGCATGGTGGGCGGCGGCGCGGGCGCGTTTATCGGCGCGGTGCACCGTATCGCGGCACGTATCGACGATCAGTACGATCTCATCGCCGGCGCGCTGTCGGCTTCGCCCGAAAAGGCGATCGCATCCGGCCGCGACCTCGGCCTCGATCCGTCGCGGACCTATTCCAGCTATCGCGAGATGGCGATCCGCGAAGCGAAGCTGAAGAATGGCATCGAGGCGGTGGCGATCGTCACGCCGAACCATGTTCACTACGATGCGGCCAAGGAATTCCTGAAGCGCGGCATTCATGTCATCTGCGACAAGCCGCTGACATCCAACCTTGCCGATGCGAAGAAGCTGAAGAAGATCGCCGACGAGAGCGGCGCGCTCTTCGTGCTGACGCATAATTACACCGGCTATCCGATGGTCCGCCAGGCGCGGGAGATGATTGCGAATGGCGAACTCGGCGACATCCGCGTCGTCCAGGCCGAATATCCGCAGGACTGGCTGACGGAAGCAGTCGAGCAAACCGGCCAGAAACAGGCCGCCTGGCGCACCGATCCGGCGCAGTCCGGCGTCGGCGGCTCGACCGGCGATATCGGCACGCATGCCTACAATCTCGCCGCTTTCATCACTGGCCTGGAGCTCGACAGCCTTGCCGCCGATCTCGACAGTTTCGTTCCGGGTCGCCGGCTGGACGATAATGCGCATGTCATGCTGCGCTTCAAGGCGAAGGGCTCGGAGAAGCCGGCCAAGGGCATGCTCTGGTGCAGCCAGGTTGCGCCCGGCCATGAAAACGGTCTGATGGTGCGTGTCTACGGCACCAAGGGCGGGCTGGAATGGACCCAGAAGGACCCGAATTACTTGTGGTACACGCCTTTCGGCGAGCCGAAGCGGCTGATCACTCGGGGCGGCGCCGGCTCAGGCGCTGCTGCCGGCCGTGTCACGCGCGTGCCATCAGGGCATCCGGAAGGTTATCTCGAAGCCTTTGCGACGATCTATACGGAAGCCGCGCATGCGATCAACGCCCGCAAGAAGGGCAAGGCCGTCGACAAGGCGGTGGTCTATCCCACAGTCGATGACGGCGTGAAGGGTGTGGCCTTCGTCGAAGCCTGTGTCGCGTCTTCGAAGAAGAACGGCGCCTGGATCAAGGTCTGAATTTACCGATCCGCGTGGCCCAATGAAAAACGCCGAGGCGATCTCAAGTCGCCTCGGCGTTTTATTTTATTTTCGGTCAGGCAGCAGCGGTGCGGCCACGCTTCAGTAGGTTATCGACGCTCAAGGGTCCGGCGCCTGCCGCCACCAGATAAAGAAACACGAAGCAGAACAGGATCGCCGCGACGCCGCCGTTCTGTGCGGGGTAGATGCCCTTCGAGGCATGCCCGATGAAATAGGCAAAGGCCATCAGGCCGGAGAGCACGAAGGCTGCGATACGGGTCTGGAATCCCACCAGGACCAGAAAGCCGAGGGTGAGTTCGAGCAGCCCGGCAATCCAGGAGAGCGAGCCCGCGGGCGGCACACTTGCCGCAGCCGGAAAATGCAGGATCTTCTGTGTTCCGTAGCTGAAAAGTACAAGTGACGAGACAATGCGCAACAGGCTCAGCAGATGAGGCTGCAGCGAATGGACCGAAGAGAGCATTGGATCCCTTTCATATTTGTGATGCCATTTCCCGTGTAAGGATCGCGGTCTCAACGGCCAAATCACGACTGCTGACATTGCCGTTATGAGAGCGGCAGCGCGGTGAGGGAGCGGCGGCTGCAACGGCGTTGCAGCTGTTCTGTTTTTCCTCCTGCAACGTTGCAGTTTTTCTTCCGGCCAGCCTGTACTTTGCCTTCAGGCTTGGCTAAATCCGGCGCAAACGGCTCAACCTGAGAGGATTTACAGATGATCGATCCGAAGAAACTCGCGGAGCGCTTTCCCGGCGACTTCACTTTCGGCGTTGCCACCGCTGCCTTCCAGATCGAAGGCGCCAGCAAAGCCGATGGCCGCAAGCCATCCATCTGGGATGCTTTCTGCAATATGCCCGGCCGCGTCCATAATCGCGATAACGGCGACGTTGCCTGCGATCACTATAACAGGCTGGAACAGGACCTCGATCTCATCAAGGAAATGGGTGTCGAAGCCTATCGGTTCTCGATTGCCTGGCCGCGCATTATCCCCGAAGGCACGGGTCCGGTGAACGAGGCCGGCCTCGATTTCTACGATCGGCTGGTCGACGGCTGCAAGGCGCGCGGCATCAAGACCTTCGCGACGCTCTACCACTGGGATCTGCCTCTGTTGCTCGCCGGCGAGGGCGGCTGGACGGCGCGCTCGACCGCCTATGCGTTTCAGCGCTATGCCAAGACGGTGATGAACCGCCTTGGCGATCGCCTCGACCGGGTCGCGACCTTCAACGAACCCTGGTGCATCGTCTGGCTCAGCCATCTCTATGGCATCCATGCTCCGGGCGAGCGCAACATGCAGGCCGCCCTTCACGCCATGCACTACATGAACCTTGCCCACGGTCTCGGCGTCGAGGCGATCCGCTCGGAAGCCCCAAATGTGCCCGTCGGGCTTGTGCTCAACGCCGCCTCGATCATCCCCGGCTCCGACAGCCCGGCCGATCTTGCCGCCGGCGAGCGTGCGCATCAGTTCCACAACGGCGCCTTCTTCGATCCCGTCTTCAAGGGCGAGTATCCGAAGGAATTCGTCGAGGCGCTCGGCGACCGCATGCCTGTCATCGAAGATGGCGACTTGAAGCTTATCAGCCAGAAACTCGACTGGTGGGGCCTGAACTACTACAAGCCCGAGCGGGTCACTGATGATGCCGAACGCAAAGGCGATTTCCCCTGGACGGTGGAAGCGCCGCCGGCAAGCGACGTCAAGACCGATATTGGCTGGGAAATCTATGCGCCGGGCCTGAGGCTCTCGGTCGAGGACCTCTACCGTCGCTATGAACTGCCGGAATGCTACATCACCGAGAACGGCGCCTGCGACAACACCGATGTCATCGGCGGCGAGGTCGACGACACGATGCGCCGCGACTATGTCAGCGATCACCTCGAAATCGTTGCCGGCCTCATCAAGGGCGGCTATCCCCTACGCGGCTATTTCGCCTGGAGCCTGATGGACAATTTCGAATGGGCGGAAGGCTACCGCATGCGCTTCGGTCTGGTCCATGTCGATTATGAGACCCAGGTGCGTACGGTAAAAAAGAGCGGCAAATGGTATCGCGAACTCGCGGCCAAATTCCCGAAGGGCAATCATAAGCCGGGTTAGGGGGTGCGTCCTCAGGCGGGGCACAAAAATAGCTCGTCAGATACCTGCAACAGCCGGTTGCTTAAACGTTTTTGAACCCTTGGCTGGCAAAGTCCGACGGTCAGGGAGTCGTAATGCAGACAGCCGGAAAGTCGCAGAGCAAAGGATCGGGAGTAAGCCGTCACATCACCGTCACCGGCGTGCTTTTCTCCTTCGCGGTCATCGTCGCGGTCGTCACCATCATGGTGCTGACGGCGCTCGAACGCGTGGCTGAAAATGCCAATCTCCTCGATGACGAGCGCTCGCGCGAAACGACGGTCGGCGCGCTGAAGACCTTCGAGGATCAGCTCGGCGCGACGCTCGACGATTACGCCGCCTGGGACGACGCCGCCGTCAACGTCTATGCGCCGGACGGCATGGCCTGGACGGTGAGCAATTACGGCGAGATGTCGGTCAACAGCTCGCTGTTCGACATGGCGATCGTCATCGATGGTGAGAAGAAGGCGATCATGGCCTATCGCGACGGCAAGCCGATGGAGGAGCCGCTCACGGATTTCTTCGCGCCGTCCCTCTGGAGCCTGCTCGACACGGTAAAGGCGGCCGGTCCGGCCGATCGTCCCCAGGCGATCGGTTTCGTCACCACCAAACGGGGCATTGCCGCCGTCGGCGTGGCATTGGTTCGGAAAAAGTCCGGTGCGCTTGATGTGCCCGCCGGCCAGCACCGCTACCTCGTTTTCGCCCGCCATCTCGATGACGACAGGGTGGCCGCTCTCGGCCAGACCTATGTCATCGGCGGGCTGAGGCTGGCGCCGCCGAGCTTTGCGGCCGACTATCGCGTACCGATCGTCGATCCGACGGGCGCAACGCTCGGCAAGCTCGTCTGGATCTCGCGTTCACCCGGCGATATCGCCTATGCACAGGTGCGGCCGATGGTCATCCAGGCGCTCGGCCTCGTCGGATTGTTTTTCGCAGTACTGCTGGCTATCGGCTGGCTTGCCGGCCGCCGCCTGAAGGCGGAGGAAGGCAGCGCCCGCGAGGAGGCGCTGCGCGACAGGCTGAGCGGCCTTTCCAATCGCGACGGTCTCGGGCTCGCCGTCGATCGTTTTGTCGTCGAGGCACGCCAGACCAAGCGCAATGTGCTGCTCCTCTATCTCGACCTCGATGGCTTCAAGGAAGTCAATGACAGCTATGGCCACGGCACCGGTGACCAGTTGATCCGCGCGGTCGCGGCCGGGCTCGACGTGCTCATTCCGCAAGGTGCGGTGCTTGCCCGTATTGGCGGCGATGAATTTGCGATCGCCTTTCTCTCCGACAGCGAGAATGCCGCCGCCCTGCAGCTTGCCGAGCAGATCCTCGATTTTCTCGTCGAGCCATTGGAGATCGGTCGCCGTGTCGTCGTGGTTGGGGCAAGCATTGGTATCGCCATGTCGCCTTTCGGGGCGATTGGGCGTGAGGAGCTGGTGCGCCGTTCCGACCTTGCCATGTACAAGGCGAAGGAGGCCGGCCGCGCGCGCATGACGCTCTACGACCCGTCGATGGACGCCGATCGAGAGCAGCGCAATGCGCTGGAGCTCGATCTGCGGATCGCCATCGAAAGCGGCGACCTGACGCTTGCCTACCAGCCGCTGATCGATGCGGCGACGCATGCCATGACCGGCGTCGAGGCGCTGGTGCGCTGGAACCGTCCGGGCTATGGCCCTGTGTCGCCCGAGCTGTTCATCCCGATCGCCGAGACCAGCGGCCTCATCGAATCACTTGGCCTGTTCGTGCTGCGCAAAGCCTGTGAGACAGCCAAGCAATGGCCGGACCTCAACGTCTCGGTCAACGTTTCGCCCGGCCAGTTCCGCAATCCCGCCTTTACCGACTATGTGCGCTACGTGCTGAAGCAGACGGAGATCGAGGCCGGTCGTATCACGCTCGAGATCACCGAAGGCTACATGATCCAGAATCCGCAGCGCACCCGCCAGTCGATCGAACGGTTGAAGGGGCTGGGGGTTAAGGTGGCGCTCGACGATTTTGGCTCCGGCTTCTCCTCGATCGGTTATCTCAGGCAGTTCGGCTTCGACCGCATCAAGATCGACCGCTCGCTGGTCATGGGTGTCAACGAGGACAAACGCCAGCGCGAGATGCTGCAGGCGACGGTAGCGCTTGCCCGCTCGCTCGACATTCCGGTGACGGCCGAAGGCATCGAGACCGAGGAGCAGGCGATAGCCATGCGCCTGTTCGGCTGCGACTGCCTGCAGGGCTATTGGTTCGGAAAGCCTGTGACATCAGACCTTATCACCGAGATGCTGAACGAGCGGCGTGCAGCGGAGCCGGAAGCTCGGCGCCGCATCAGCGCTGTCTGACTGGTGGGCCTAATCCTCAGACAGCAAGGCTGTTCCAACCGGAATCCCGGCTTAGCTGCCGAAATGTCGCTGGCCGCGCTTTTTCGCGAGGGCGATCTGGTGCTGCCGCTGACGGTAACGCAGCCGGTCTTCCTCCGTGCGCTTATGATAGCAGTGGCTGCAGGAAACGCCTTCCTCGTAGAGCGGTGAGGTGATTTCTTCTGCGGTGATCGGGTTGCGGCAGGCGTGGCACAGCCTGTGTTCGCCTTCCTTCAGACCGTGCTCGACGGAGACGCGCTCGTCGAAGACGAAGCAGGCGCCATCCCAGAGGCTTTCCTCCTGCGGCACTTCCTCCAGATATTTCAGGATGCCGCCCTTCAGATGATAGACCTCGTCGAAGCCCTCAGCCTTCATGAAAGCGGTGGCCTTCTCGCAACGTATGCCGCCGGTGCAGTACATGGCGACCTTCGGCTTGTTGTGCAGGCCGGGATTGTTGCGCACCCAATCGGGAAATTCACGGAAGGTCTTGGTCTTCGGGTCGAGCGCGCCGCGAAAAGTGCCGATTGCCGTCTCGTAATCGTTGCGGGTGTCGATGACGATCGTATCGGGATCGGAGATCAGCGCATTCCAGTCCTTGGCCGCCACGTAGGTTCCGACCACTTTGTTGGGGTCGATGTCCTCGACGCCCATGGTGACGATTTCCTTCTTCAGCTTCACCTTCATGCGCAGGAAGGGCATTTTCGAGGCGCGGCTTTCCTTGTGCTCCAGGCCCGAAAATTCCGGCTGGGCGCGCAGGAAGGCGAGCGCGGCTTGAATGCCGGCATCCGGGCCCGCGATCGTGCCGTTAATGCCTTCATGCGCCAGAAGCAGCGTTCCCCTGACGCCATTCTCCTCGCAAAGCGTCTGCAGCGGTGCCTGCAGGCTGGCAAAGCGCGGCACGGAAACGAAATGGTAAAGTGCGGCCACGAGGAACGGGCTGGTGTGTGTCAGGCTGTCGGTCATGGGCCGGAAATACAGAAAATCAGCGGGCGGCGCAATTGCCTTCGCCGGTGGCGGCCTTGACAGGTAATCGATTATCCCTGCGCCTGCCATTCGGAAAACGGCCGCACGCCGAAGCTCCGGTCGGGGTCGGCGTCGAGAACGCTGATGAACTCGATTGAGTGCCCGTCCGGATCCTTGAAATAGATCGACAGCGCCGGCATCCAGCCGAGAACCACCGGCTCCGTTACCGGTTCACCGGTAAAGCCGAGAGGTTCCACGCCCTTTGCCCTGAGAATGTCAGGCGCCTGCAGCACGCCATCGGCGGTCATGTGGAAGGCGATGTGCAGCCGCATCTTCAGCGGCCCGGTTCCGGTTTCCCAAAGGCCGAGCATACCGGTCTTCCTGTCGTCCACCCAGAGGAAAGTGACTTTGCGCTCCTCGAACGACGCTGCGAGTTCGAGCCCGACGACATCGCGGTATTCCGTGGAGGTCTTGAGATCGGCAACGGTCAGATGTGTTTCGTAGRGCCCGAGTACCTTCGGCATCGCGGCATTTTCGGCGGTCATTTTTTCCTCGCGGATCAGGTCTCTGCTTGTTTGACCACCGTAGGCTAGGACCTCAAGATTGGTTGAGGTCAACAGGGTTCTTTGTGATATTGCAGGAAATGCAGAGCAACGCGCAGGCACTTCCAGTTTCGCTGTCTCTCAACTCCCGGCCATCAGCCAGAGAAGCTCGATGCGCTGGGCTTCCTCGTCGGCATCATCGGCGAAGACGGCTTCGGCTTTGATCAGCGCTTGCCGCCGGTCTTCCTGCTGGCGGAAGATGATGATGTCGAGCAGATGCGTCAGGTCGTCATTGCGAGTGAAGAGCTGCGGTTCTGCCTCGACCAGTTCGGAGAGTACGGTGAGATCATGGATGTGGCCGAGATCCTCGACGAGTTCGCTGGCCGCATCGCGCTTGGCCTTCATCGCGCCCGGCCAGATGTCGCGCAAAAGGGCATGGTAGAGCCGATAGTCGTAGGTGCGTTTGCGCAGATCGTGGAAATCGTCGGCCGATGCCTCGCCGTGACAGGCTGTAAGCGCGGTCTTGGCCTTCAGCGCGATGCGGCGCCAGCTCTTCGCCAGCATGCGTGCATTTTTGCGGTGGCCGCCATCAAAGGAGACGGCGTCCAAGGCGGCGATCGCCTCCTTCAGAACGTCGGAGGTTTCCGCGAGCCGCTGTTCCAAGCCGCTTTCGGCTTCCGCCATCCAATCACGGCGGCCTTCGAGGATGGTGACGATGCGGCCGAGCGCCTCGCTCTCCTCGTTCCCGCGGGCTGCATGCTGCAGATATTGGGCGGTGCCGATGAGGGCGGTAGCGTCGCGGATCGCCGAAAGCGAGTTTGCGGCATCGCGCAGCCTCGCATTTTCTTGGGCTTGGAAATCCGGAATTTCGCGGGCCACGAGGCGGTAGAGCGAGCGTAGTCGCTTCAGGTTCTTGCGGAAGGAATGGATCGCCTCATGCGCGCCGTCCGGGCGCTTCCTGAGGACAGTGATGGCGTGTTCCAGCTGCTTGGTAGCGACGCTACGGAACGCTTCGGTGAAATCGGCGTCAGGCCGAATGCGATAGGCCATGCCTGTCGTGCCCGTATTCTGTGGCAAGGGCCTGGTTGGAATAGCGGAAGTCCCCGGTTACTTCGCGGCCGAGCCAAGCGGGCAGGGCCGGATCGTCGGTTTCCGCCGTCATCTCCACCTCGGCGATCACCAGTCCGCGATGCTCGCCGGTAAAGACGTCGACTTCCCAGACGAAACCCTCATGCGGAACGCGGTAGCGCGTCTTCTCGATGACGACGCCGATCGCGTTCAGCAGCAACTCTTCGGCATCGGCGATTGGGATATCGTATTCGAATTCGTCACGAGTGATGGTGCTGCGGCCGATCTTGATCGTCAATCTCGCCTTCCTGCCGTCGAGGATGCGCACCCGCACGGAACGGTCGTCCATCGAGGCGATGTAACCCTGCCTGAGGACAGACTTCGTCTCGACGGCGGAACGCCATCCATCGCTGCGTACAAGAAACTTCCGCTCGATTTCTTTCGCCATGCCGGTGAACCTTTTGTGACGATTGCGGCACGGTAGCCCACTTTCCAGGCATTTCATACCCTTCTTGTGATGCGGTCCGGTTTTATCTCGACAAGGTTCCGCGGGGGCGTTATTCGGGATGCAAATTCAATCGTTTCAAGGAAGTCGCACGACCATGGGCGAGAAAACAGAGAAGCTCCTTTCCATCCTGAAACTCCAGCCTGTCGTTCCGGTATTGATCGTCGACGATGCGAAGTCAGCGGTGCCGCTCGCCCGCGCGCTCGTCGCGGGCGGGCTGAAGGCGATCGAGATCACCATGCGCACGCCGGCGGCACTCGAAGCCGTGCGCGCCGTCGCTGCCGAGGTCGAGGGCGCCGAAGTCGGCGCCGGGACGATCCTGAATGTCGCCCATTGGGAAGCCGCCGTCGCCGCCGGTTCGAAGTTCATCGTCAGCCCCGGCACGACGCAAGAGCTGCTCGATGCCGCCGCCGATTCCGACGTGCCGCTGCTTCCGGGGGCCGCGACCGCCAGCGAAGTCATGGCGCTGCGGGAAGAAGGCTACCAGGTATTGAAGTTCTTCCCGGCGGAGCAGGCCGGTGGCGCCGCTTATCTCAAGGCGCTGTCCTCGCCGCTTGCAGGCACGTTGTTCTGCCCGACCGGCGGCATTTCGCTGAAGAACGCCCATGATTATCTCTCGCTGCCGAACGTCATCTGCGTCGGCGGCTCCTGGGTGGCGCCGAAGGAACTGGTTGCAGCTGGCGACTGGGCTGGCATTACCAAGCTCGCGGCAGAGGCGGCAGCGCTGAAGGCCTGAGTTTTGGCAGGGGGCGGGCGAACCTCACGGCTCAATCCCGCTCCCCCTATTTGTATTTCAGCCGTCGCAAACCTATGTTCTCCTCCAGTTTCAAACAGGGAGACGACGAGGAATGTTCGACGCAAAGAAGCTTCTCGACCAGTTCTTGGGTTCACAGATGCCGGGTCTTGGCGGTTCCGTCCGCGACAGGGCCGGCGACGCCGTGCAGACGGCAAAGAACAATCCGCTGGCGACTGGCGCCATTGCCGCCGTACTTCTCGGCACCAAGACCGGCCGCGGTATTGCCGGCAATGCACTGGCGATCGGCGGTCTTGCCGCCATTGCCGGTCTCGGCTACCAGGCCTACAAGAATTACCAGGCGGGGCAGGCGCCGGCAGCCCCCTCGGATGCGCCGTCGGCAAACAACCCGGTTCTCCTGCCGCCGCCTGCCGAGTCCGGTTTCGGGCCGGCGTCGCCTGCCGGCAGCAACGAATTCGTGCTGGTGCTGATCCGGGCGATGATCGCCGCCGCCAAGGCCGACGGCCATATCGACGATGCCGAACGCGTCCTCATCATGGACAAGGTCAAGGCCGCGGACGTCAGCGGCGAGGCTGCGGCCTTCATCGAGCAGGAACTCGCTTCGCCGACGGATATCGATGCGCTCGTTGCTGCCGCGACGACGGAAGAACAGCGTGTCGAGCTTTACACCGCCTCGCGGCTCACCATCGACCCGGATTCGCGCGCCGAGCGCGGTTATCTCGATCTGCTTGCCGGCCGCCTCGGACTTGCTGACCAGCTGGTCGACCATATCGAGGCAACGGTGTCCTCCGCCAAGGTGACCTTGTCACAGTGACATCTAAAGCATGTCGCGCAAAAGTGTGCAGCGGTTTTGCGACAACGACATGCGTTGAAATAAGGGCCTAAAGCGCAACGCGCTTTAGGCCGGTTGCCTTTGTCGGGCGGCTGGCCTATCCACTCTTCCGAAAAGGGGAGTGGACATGCGCGATCTTGCAAATTTCAAGGGCTGCCCGGCGCCGAAGCCGGTCACGCTGAAGGGCCATTTCGTCACCGTCGAGCCTTATCGGCGCGCCGAACATCTTGAGGCGCTGTGGGATGGGCTTGGCGGCATGGGCATCAATCCGCTGCTTCTCTATTTCGCGCAGGACGACTTCTCCGGTATCGACGATTTCGCCAGCTGGCTGGAAACCGTCAACACCAAGTCCGGCTGGATCACCCATATCTTCCGCGACAATGCCACCGGCAAGATTGTGGGCATGGCGAATTACATGCGCGCCGACCCGGCAAACGGCGTCGTCGAGATCGGCGGGGTGGCACATGGGCCTGAGATGAAGCGGTCGCCGCTTTCGACCGAGGCGCATTATCTGATGGCCAAGCATGTCTTCGAGGATCTCGGCTACCGCCGCTACGAATGGAAATGCGACAATAAGAATGAGGCGAGCAAGACGACGGCCGCCCGTTACGGCTTCAGCTTCGAAGGCGTCTTCCGCCAGCACATGATCTCCAAGCATCGCAACCGCGACACCGCATGGTTCTCGATGATCGACAGTGAATGGCCGCTGATCAACGATGCCTTCGAAGCCTGGCTTTCGCCTGAGAATTTCGATGCCGAGGGCAACCAGATCCGCCGCCTGCAGGACATCCGCGCCGATCTTGAAAAGGAAAGGCTGGTATGAGCCCGGAAAGCCGCTCGCAGGCGACCGCCGCTGGCATCATCCTGCTTGGCGCCGCCCTCGTCATCTATTTCCTGCCGACCATCGTGCTGTGGATCGGCAATTTCTCGCCGACGCTGGCGATCGTCGTCGGCATCTGCCTGATCATGGCGTTTTTCGCAGTTTTCTGGCTGCGGGCGCGCTACCAGCGCAGCCGGGGGAAATAAGTCTACAGCATTGCGCTATTCCGGACGCAAAACCGCTGCGCAGTTTTGCTGGAATTGCTCTAGCCCTGCAGCGAGGCCCCGAGCAGCAGGGCGCCCATCAGCATGACGAGCACGGCGCCGAGGATTTCGATGGCGTTGCCGATCCAGATCGAGGCGGTCGAGCCGCGTCCGGAGAGGCGGACGGCCGCACTCTTGGCGGTGACGGCAAGTGTGGCAAGCAGGGAAACGGTGATCGCCGTGCCGAGCGACATGGCGGCGACCGAAAGCACGCCGCCGAGATAGAGCCCGTTGAGCAGCGAGAAGGTCATGACCAGCAATGCGCCGGAGCAGGGGCGCAGACCGACGGCCACGATCGCCGACCAGGCCTCGCGGGCGCTGAACCTGTCGCCGGCGAGCAGGGACGGATCAGGCACATGGGCATTGCCGCAGGTCTCACAGACCATGCCGGGAACGAAGGTGTGGCCGGCTTCCACAGCCTGCGCCTTGCCGTTGAAGGCATAGGCCTGGCGTTCGGCGGCATTGTCCTTCCAGTCGAGCATCATGCTGACCGGACCGGCCGGCGTCGCCATCAGCCGGCGGCGCGGCATATTGCCCACCAGCGACCGCAGTTTGCGGAACAGCAGCCAGCCGCCGAAGAGGATGACCATGACGAAGCTTGAGATCTCCATCGCGTGGGTCGCCGCCGTCAACGTAATGCCGGTGCCGCGCAGCACCAGCCAGGCGCCTCCGACCAGCGCCACCGCCATCACGCCCTGGACGAAGGCCGAAATGAAGGAAATCACCACGCCGCGCTTCAGCTCCACCTCGTTGGCGATCATGTAGGAGGAGATGACCGCCTTGCCGTGGCCCGGGCCGGCGGCATGGAAGACGCCATAGGCGAAAGAGAGGCCGATCAGCGATGCCAGCTGCCAGGGGTCTTGGCGCATCGCCTTCAAGGCACCGGTCAGCGCCCGGTAGAAGGCTTGCTGCTCGTAATTGACGTAGAGAAATAGTGGCGCAAACGGCCCGCCAGTCGGCTGGAAGCTCGGCTCCGCCGTGCCGATGCCAAGCGGCGATTGCGCATGAGCGAGGCTTGCAGCCGTTACCAGCGCAAGGGTCGCAGCGGAAAGGATGAGGGGCAGGCGTTTCGTCAGCATGTGACCTCCAGCCGGGTGGCGAAGAGTTTGGACATGTTGGTGCCGGTGGGATCGTTGAAGAAGGCGTCCGTCAGCGACTGTTTGTTTTGCGAGATCACCTCGTCGGCATCCGGCCGCACCACCTGATGTTTGCAGGCCTTGAAGCCGTCTCCGACGATCGCAAGCTCGTTGTCTGTCGGAAAATCGATCGAGGTGTAGAGCGTCGGATCGTAGACGCCGAAAGTGAGCCTGCCCTTCAGCGGCATCTTTTCCACCGGCTTTACCGCGAAGAACATCAGCAGCTGGCCATCCTTGTAGTCGACATGGATGATGTCGGGCTTCTGGACGGTGATGTTTTTCCCGTTGATCGTCAGGTTCATGTAGTAGTCGTAATCAGCAAGCGACTTCTTGACCGTGTTGCCGACGTCGGTCAGCTCGTTCGGCTCCAGCTTCAGGTCGGTGTTCTTGTCGAAATCCATGACCACGGAGGACGAAAAGACCTCGTCGAAGCGCCAGACGTTGCGCAGTTCCTCGACACTGCCGTCCTTGCCGGCCACGACTTCGAGACGCGCCTCCACGAAGATGTGCGGATGAGCAAAGGCGGCGGTCGGCGCCAGCGAAAGAAGCGCGGCGATCAGTATCTTCGAATGTCTCATCTATCTCGCTGCCCTGTTCGCTGCCCCTGACTTCTTGCCAGAAATTGGGACGGAATTGGGACCGGGCTCGGCATCGGTTTCGCGGGGCCTGATGTTGATGCAGGGCGGAATGTCGCATCGCTTCGCAAGGGCACTGCGCTAAAGCATGTCGCGATCTTTCAGATTCGCTTGCCACGCTTTGCATCTTTGGTTCTTCGCATGTCTTTAGCGCAAAACCGCTGCACACTTTTGCGCGACATGCTCTAGGGATGCTTCTTGAACCAGTTGTGCAGGTAGTCGACGAAGATCCTTACCTTGGCCGGCAGGTAGCGCCGGTGTGGATAGACGGCATAAATGCCGCGGTCGGTCGGGATGTAATCGTTGAACAGCGTGACCAGTTCGCCGCTCTCGATCGGCTTGCGGGCGATGAAATCCGGGATGAAGGCTATGCCGATGCCGGCGAGTGCTGCGCGTAATGTTGCATGCGGACTGTTGACCTCTATCGGTCCGGATACGGCGACGGCGAACGAGGTGTTGTCGGGATTGTGGAAGCGGATGCTCGCCTGGGTGCGCGCATTGGTATCGACGATGAAAGGGACGTTGGAAAGGTCCGTCGGATGCTCGAGGTTGGGATGACGCTCGAGAAACTCGGGGGTGGCGCAGATATGGATGCGGAAATCCGAGATCTTGCGGGCGATCATGCCGGAATCTTCGAGCTTGGTGATGCGGATCGCCACGTCGAAGCTTTCCTCGATCAGATCGACGAACCGGTCATCGGCGGCGATCTCCAGCGAAAGGTCTGGATTCTCCTTGGCGAAATCGATCAGCGACTGGCCGACATCGGCATCAACGAAGGTGCGCGGCACGGAAATGCGTAGCCGTCCTTTGAGCTGTGCATTGTTCTCACGCACGAGATCGGCGAGGTTGTCGATCTCCTTTAAGATATCGGAGGCGGTGCGGTAATAGGTATGGCCGGCTTCGGTCATGGAGAATTGCCGGGTGGTGCGGTTGAGGAGCAGGGCGCCGAGCTCATCCTCCAGTTCGCGCACATATTTGGAGAGCAGCGCCTTTGAGCGGCCGGTGCGTCGTGCCGCGGCGGAGAAGCCTTCGGCCTCGACGACATCGATGAAGGCACGTATGCGGGTCAAGGTATCCATGGCACCCCTCAGGCTGTTTCGGAATGTTGAACAAATTGGCTCGTCTTGTTCAATTATTTTTTTAGCCCGAGATCAAAAAATCGCTTGATTATGAAGGCGAATATTCTTATTTCCCACTCAGCCCAAAGTCGCACGTGCCCATGGGTGTCCGCCGAACCCTCGAATTGGTGAGGAAATCGGTAAGGTACCTGGAATTAACCCCTCCAGTCGCTATTCCGGCCAACCGGAAAATGCGAGGACGCCTGAAGCAACGACGGTGCGGGCCTTTTTGTTCTCTCCCTGCTTTCCATCAGCGGGGGTTACTGAAGAGGCACACCATCATTGCCGGAAGTGCGGTTGGGACTCTCCCTCCAATCCATGGCAGACAAAGCCGAACTTACACCGCACCGCGGCGTTGGTTCACCATCCGCGCATCGAGCGCTTGCTATGGTTCCGGGGTCTCCACCGGCTGGTTCCAATGCGAGCTATCGTATGCCCTTTGTCCTCCGGTTCATGCCGGAGCTCTGGAATTGGAAGAGGGAATCGATATGACCACCCAGCGCATCCGCGACTTTCTCGCAACCCGACGTCCCGATGGTCCCTGCCTCGTGGTTGACCTCGACGTCGTTCGCGACAATTTCCACGCCTTCCGTCACGCTATGCCGGACAGCGCCATCTATTACGCCGTCAAGGCCAACCCGGCTCCGGAAGTGCTGAAGCTGCTCGCAGGCCTCGGCTCCAATTTCGATTGCGCATCCGTTGCCGAAATCGAAATGGCGCTTGAAGCCGGTGCGACCGCCGCCCGTATCTCCTACGGCAACACGATCAAGAAGGAACGTGACGTTGCCCGCGCGCATGCGCTCGGCGTCAGCCTCTTTGCGGTCGACAGCCACGAGGAAGTCGAGAAGATCTCGCGCGCCGCTCCCGGCGCCCGTGTCTTCTGCCGCGTGCTCACGGATGGTGAAGGCGCTGAATGGCCGCTGTCGCGCAAGTTCGGCTGCGTCCCGCAGATGGCTGTCGACGTTCTCGTCTACGCCCATCAGCTTGGCCTGCAGTCCTATGGCGTCTCGTTCCATGTCGGTTCGCAGATGACCAAGGTCGATGCCTGGGATTCGGCACTCGCCGATGCCAAGCGCGTCTTTGTATCGCTTGCCAAGCAGGGCATCCACCTGCAGATGGTCAACATGGGCGGCGGCTTCCCGACCAAGTACCTGCGTGACGTTCCGTCCGCAGAAGCTTACGGCAAGTCGATCTACCAGGCGCTGCGCACGCATTTCGGCAACCAGATCCCGCAGACGATCATCGAGCCGGGCCGCGGCATGGTCGGCAATGCCGGTGTGATCAAGGCGGAAGTCGTGCTGATTTCGAAGAAGTCGGACAATGACGATGCCCGTTGGGTATTCCTCGACATCGGCAAATTCGGCGGTCTCGCCGAGACGATGGACGAAGCCATCCGCTATCCGATCCGCACGGATCACGACGGCGACGAGATGGAGCCCTGCGTCATCGCCGGCCCGACCTGCGATTCGGCCGACGTGCTCTACGAGAAGAACCTCTATCCGCTGCCGATCTCCCTTTCGATCGGCGACGAGGTCCTGATCGAAGGCACCGGCGCCTATACGACGACCTATTCGGCGGTCGCTTTCAACGGTTTCGACCCGCTGAAGGCCTACATCATCTAAGGTCGTTTCCGTCGGCCCCGTAACCAATCGGGGCGGCAACTTCACAATTTTCTTTCATCGCCGCTGATAACGGTATTGGGTACGGGAGGCCAAGATGGCCGCTGTTCTTGATTCTGTCCGCGCATTCTTTGCGCCTACCACTTTCGCCATCGACGCCGAAAATCCCTCGGATGTCGTTGCTCGTGAAAACTTGCTCGACCGCGTCATGGGCCCGGATCGCCGCAAAAAGTCGTCGGAGAAGATCCGCCGCAACCGCGTTCCGGCCGAGGGCCTTGCGCTGGTGGCGCGCGATCGCGACGGCCATGTCATTGGCTCGGTGCGCCTCTGGAACATCGAGGCCGGCGTCAATGACGAAGGCACGCCGATCAATGCGCTGCTGCTTGGACCGCTCGCCGTTGCGCCCCATCACGGCGGCAAGGGCATCGGCTCGGCGCTGATGCGCGCAGCGATCCTCGAAGCGAAGAAGCGCGGGCATGGCGCCGTCCTGCTCGTCGGCGATGCTGCCTATTACGAGCGTTTCGGCTTCTTTGCCGAGAGGGCTCGCCATCTTGTCATGCCGGGTCCGTTCGAACGTTCGCGCTTTCTTGCGCTCGAACTCACGGAAGGCTGGCTTGACGGCGCGGTCGGCATGATCGTCCCTTCGGGACGCATGCTAGCCAGCGCGCCGGTTCGCCGCGCAGCTTGAGCTGTGCCGATCGGCCGGTCGGGGTTGGGAATCTTTCCCTCCTGGCCGGCAATGTCCGCGCCGCTTGACCATGGAGGCAGGCGGGCCTGTCGTGGGTGCGGCGCGGATTGTCTTTTGACGGGTGCGCGGCTGTGGTCAGCTGGGTAAGCGTCGCACGCGAAAACACAATCGCGTGAAAAGTGGCGCCGGCACGCGAACAAATCGCTGCGATATCCTATCTTGCGCCGCATGATCCGCCTTCTCTCCCTTCTGCTTCTTTTCTGCCTGCCGCTTGCCGCAACGAGGCCGGCGGCTGCCCAGAGCACTGCTTCCGGCGTCAGCGGGCTTGGTCCGCGTCTCGACCACGCGGCGAGCGACCCCGCGATGAGGCCTCTCAAGACGGTGATCGTCGCTCGCGACGGACGCGTGCTCGGCGAACGCGGGTTCCATGGTCATTCGCCCTCGGAATCGACCAATATCAAATCCGCTTCGAAATCGATCATCTCGGCGTTGGTCGGTATCGCCATCGATAAAGGCCTGCTGAAGGGGCCGGATCAGAAGATCGCGCCGATCCTGAAGGCCGATCTCCCGGTAACGCCAGACCCGCGCATCAACGACATCACCATCGGCAATCTCCTCTCCATGCAGGCTGGGCTCGATCGCATGTCGGGGCCGAACTATGGCCGCTGGGTCTCTTCGCGCAACTGGGTGCGCTTTGCGCTCTCGCAGCCTTTCATCGATCAACCCGGTGGCGAGATGCTCTATTCCACCGCATCCACCCATCTGCTGTCGGCCATTCTCACCAAGGTCGGGGGGCAGTCGACGCTGGCGCTGGCGCACGAATGGCTGGGTCCTGTCGAAGGCTTCCGCATTCGCGCATGGGAACGCGATCCGCAGGGCATCTATCTCGGCGGCAACCAGATGGCGATGAGCGCCCGGTCGCTGCTTGCCTTCGGCGAACTTTACCGCAACGGCGGCAAGACCGCCGACGGCCGCCAGATCGTCCCTGCCGACTGGATCTCGCAATCGTGGCAGCAGCGCACAAACTCGCGCTTCTCGGGCGATGAATATGGCTATGGCTGGTTCACGCGGCAGATCGGCGGCGAGCAGGTGCATTTCGCCTGGGGTTATGGCGGGCAGATGCTCTATATCGTGCCGTCGCTCGATCTCACCGTCGTCATGACCTCGGAAGAGAGCGGTCCATCTGCCCGAAACGGCTACAGGGACTTGCTGCACGATCTGTTGGCGGACATTATCGGCGCGGTGCGGGCTGCCTGACGACGGTGCCGCGCGTCTCTGCAGACGCACAAAGGACGCTGTAACGCTTGAATTGCTGCATTATGCCGCAGGAAAACCTCGCGATCGTTAAATTCTTAGCGAAGCGCCCAATCAAACCGCAAAACGCTTCCTGTAAATTCCGCAAGAATTTCGGGAAAGCGCCATGCTGCTGGATCTCAGGACAATCTATTTCATTGTTGCCGTGAGTTGTTTCGTGCTGGGCATCCTCCAGCTTGCTGCCTACGCGACCGGCCGCTTCGAGAGGTGGCCGCTTTGGTGGGGTTTGAGCAACCTTCTTGTCGGCGTCGGGTCCTTCCTCGTCGCGTTGCGCAATCTCGTTCCCTACTCCGTCTCGATCGACGGCGGCAATATCGTCACCATCGCCGGCTACATGCTGATGTTCTTTGCCGTGCGGGTGTTTTCGGGGCGGGCGCTCGACCAACGCACTTTCTGGCTTGCCATCTTGCTCGTCAGCGTTCCTGTCGTCCTCATCGTCAGCGATCCATCGGCAGTCTCGGCGAGGCTCCTCTACGTCTCCGTCATCTGCTGCCTCTGCGATCTTGCCGTCGCAAGAGAGGCAATCAGCATTGTCCGGCGCGAGAAGCTGTATTCGGCAGCCCTGCTTGTCGGCCTCTATATTTGCACGGCGGCGATCTTTGCGATTCGCAGCATTCTCGCGGCGGCCGGTGAGATCGGTGGGCCGGATCCTTTCGGCGGTAGTGCAATTCACAGCTGGATGGCGGTATCGGCGGTCGCGTTCATCATGCTTCGCAGCATGGCGATGGTGCTGATGGCTGCCGAGCGCAGCCGAAATCAGCTGACGGAACTCGCTCACCACGATCCGCTGACCGGCGCCCTCAATCGCGGTGGCCTTGCCCAACATCTGCCGGCTCTCGGTTCCCAGCCGGTATCGTTGCTGATCATCGATATCGACCATTTCAAGCAACTGAACGACAGGCATGGCCATGCCGCCGGCGACGATATTCTGCGGCTTTTCGCCGGTGTTTCGAGGGGCATCATGCGCTCCGACGACCTGCTTGCCCGTCAAGGTGGGGATGAATTCCTGGCGGTGCTGAAAAATGTTTCCCGGCAGGATGCGGTGGTTATTGCCGAACGCATCCGTCTCGCTTTCGCCGCCGCCGTCCTGCAGCGACCGGATCTGGCGATCTTTCCGACGCTGAGCATCGGCGTTGCCGCACGTGCGGAAAGCGGCGGAGATTTTGAACGGCTGGTGCAGAAGGCCGATGAGGCGCTCTATCGTTCGAAGCGCGAAGGCCGCAACCGGGTCGAAGTCTTCGGGGAAAATCAGCAGGCCGCGTAGGAACGGGGCGAATGTTCCTATCTCGGAGCGGCCCTATCTTTTTGCCTTTGCGCAATTCCGGATGCAAAACCGCTGCGCACTTTTGCTGGAATTGCTCTAGATATTCTGGTCCATCGTTTCGGCCGGGATCTCGTCCGCGCGGTGGACGCGCACGAGCGTTGCCGGCACGCCGGCGACGGTGCAATGCTCGGGGACCGGCTTCAGCACGACACTGCCGGCGGCGACTTTGCTGAAGGCGCCGATTTCGATATTGCCGAGGATCTTCGCGCCCGCGCCGATCATCACGCCGTGGCGGATCTTCGGGTGGCGGTCGCCGGTCTCCTTGCCGGTGCCGCCGAGCGTGACGTTCTGCAGGATGGACACTTCATCCTCGATGACAGCCGTTTCGCCGATGACGATGCCCGAACCGTGGTCGAGCATGATGGACGCGCCGATCCGTGCCGCCGGATGGATATCCGGGCCGAAGACCAGCGAAACGAGATTGGCGAGCCAACTGGCGATCTCCGGACGGCCGGAGACCCAGAGCGCATGGGCGATACGATGCGTCTGCAGCGCATGAAAGCCCTTGAGATTGAGAAGCGCGTGCAGAAATGTCGTGCAGGCCGGATCGCGTTCGCGCACGGCGATGAGATCGACCTCGACCTTCCGCATGATATCGCCATCAAGTGTGGACAGGATGAGATCGAACAGATCACCGGTTTCCACCTGCGCCACGGCGAGCCGCGCGGCCAGCACGCGGGCGATGATCTCATCGTTGCCAGCGGTGTCCGTTACCTGAGCGGCAAGCAACTGCTGCAATATCGGCTCGCGTGCGGCAAGCTCAACGGCCTCGGCGCGGATCACGGTCCAGACGGATGCGTCGCCCAAAGTCTGCGGTTGTTCGGTCAAACCGAGGCCGGTCGATTTCGACATTCCCGTTTCCTCCGTCAGCCACGGCAGCGCAAAGCGTTTCCCGCGCGTGGTTTATGTTTCGCCCGGGCCAGGCATTTGGCAAGCCCCGATTATAGTCTAGCCGTCCGACGGTTGCAGGTCAGGTGTCCGCTCCGGAAGCCGGCGCCAGTGATAGAGCACATCCGGCTCCCGTTCTTCGTTGTCGGCGCCATCGGTCTCCTCTTCGGCGGTAAAGCCGTGCTGTTGGTAGAACGCACGAGCGCCCGCATTGCGCTGGAACGTCCAGAGCCTGATCTCGTCCATCTCTTCCTTGGCGCGCCAAGAAGCAAGGAGCCAATGCCCATGCCCTGAAAGTCGGGAAGAACGTAAAGCTGCTCTATCCAGTTGTCGCCATAAGCGATGACACCGACGAGCCGGTTGCCCATGGCAGCGCCGAGGATCGAGCAATTCGGCAGCAGATGCATGCGCCAGTACTGCTCCTCTTCCTCGGGTGTATGCACATCCGGCAGCCAGGGCAGCCGCTGCCATAGGGCGACACGTCTGATTTCAGCTGCGGCTTGCATGTGGTCGGCCGTCAGCGCCACGATTTCGGGTTCCGTCAGGGCGTCGTCCATTACCGGCAGCGGGGCTCAGGCCGAAATATCGATGACGCCGCAGTCGCCGGCTTCGGAGCCGAAGGCGAGCAGCTTGCCGTTTTTGCTCCAGCTCATCGCCGTGATTGCGCCCTTGCCAGGTCGGCGCAGCAGCGCTTCCTTGCTGTCGGCGATGCGCACCGCCAAGATCATGCCGTCAACGAAGCCGATGGCGAGGATATCCTCGAGCGGATGGAACTTCACCGCGGTCGCCATGATATTGGCGCGAGTGCCGAGCTCCAGCGGCGCCTTGCCCATCGGCCCGTCCTTGCCCTGGAAGGGCCAGACGATTGCCGCAGGCGCGCCTGAAGACGCGAGCCACTTGCCCTTGACCGACCAGGAGAGCGATTTCACCTTGGAGGGGTAGCCGGTCATGCGCATGTGGCGGGCTTCGGTGCCGGGCTTGATGTCAAGCTTCCAGCCGTGCAGTGCGTTTTCCTGCATCGAGGTGACGAGGAAATTGCCATCAGGCGAGAAGGTGACGCCGGTATGCGCACCCTTCCATTCCAGATCGACCGGCTTGGCGTTCATGCCGATCCAGTGCAGCGACACGCCGTTGTAGCGCGCTGCCGCGATGCGCAGACCTTTCGGCGCAAAGGCAAGGCCCTCGACCGTGCGCTCCTCGGGGAATTCCTTGGTCGTGCCGTCGGCAAGGCGTACGAGCGAACTCTTGCCGTAGGAATAGGCAACGGCACCCTGCGGGCCGGCTGCGACCTGCGAAATCCACTTGCGGGGCGCGGTCGCGATTTCGCTGACGCTGCCGTCGGCGGCAATGCGCAGCACCTTACCGTCCTCGCCACCCGAGATCAGGCTCTCGCTGTAGGGATCACGAATGGCGGTGAGCATGCCCTGATGGGCTTCGGAAACCCTGTCGCCGCCATCCAGCCGGTGGAATGTACCGTTTGCGCTTGCGAAGAAGGGAACATCACCTAAAAATTCGACGGCCAGAACGTGGCCGTCGAGATCAAGCGGTGCAACTGTCGGCATCAGGCGGCTGCCCCGCAGGCCTTGAAGGAGGCTTCGAGCTTCTCGCGGTCGAGTTCGCGGCCGATGAAGACGAGACGGCTCTCGTGCTTTTCGCCTTCCTTCCACGGACGCTGGTGATCACCCTCGATGATCATGTGCACGCCCTGAACGACGTAACGCTCGGGATCGTCCTTGAAGGCGATGATGCCCTTGAGACGCAGAATATTCGGCCCCTGCGTCTGGGTGATCTTCTGGATCCAGGGGAAGAAGCGCTCCGGGTTCATCTCGCCGCCGCGCAGCGACACCGACTGCACCGTCACATCGTGAATCGCTGACATCGCGCCATGTTGATGGGCGCCATGGTGATGATGGTCGTGACCGTGGTCATCATGCTGATGACCGTGATGATCATGGTCATGATGCTGGTGGTCATGATCGCAATCGGGGCCGCAGACATGGTCGTCATGGCCCTGCTCGAGGAAATGCGGATCGTTTTCGAGCGCGCGTTCCAGGTTGAAGGCGCCCTGATCGAGCACGCGGGCGAGATCGACGCCGGAGCGGCTGGTCTTGTAGACGCGGGCAGCCGGGTTGATGGCGCGGACGATATCCTCGATCACATCAAGTTCTTCCGGGGTCACCAGGTCACTCTTGTTGATGATGACGACGTCGGCGAAGGCGATCTGGTCTTCGGCCTCGCGGCTGTCCTTCAGGCGCAGCGGCAGGTGCTTGGCATCGACGAGGGCGACGACGGCATCGAGCTCGGTCTTGGCGCGTACATCGTCATCCATGAAGAAGGTCTGGGCGACCGGCACCGGATCGGCAAGGCCCGTCGTTTCGACGATGATGCCATCGAAGCGGCCAGGACGGCGCATCAGGCCTTCGACGACGCGGATCAGGTCGCCGCGCACCGTGCAGCAGACGCAGCCATTGTTCATCTCATAGATTTCCTCGTCCGACTCGACGATCAGGTCGTTGTCGATGCCGATCTCGCCGAATTCGTTGACAATGACCGCATATTTCTTGCCGTGATTTTCGGAGAGAATGCGGTTGAGCAACGTCGTCTTGCCGGCGCCGAGATAACCGGTGAGCACGGTAACGGGAATAGGCTTCAGGGTGGAGATCGCGTCGGTCATGAGAACCTCTAGGATTAGGCGGGCGGCCGAGCGGCTTGGGATCGGCTGCTTGAACGGTTGGTCTCATATAATGGCTTGAGCGTGGCAGTTCAAAGGGTTTTATAATGTTATAAGATCACATCGTTTGCGCGGCGCAGACGAGCCATATTTACCGGAGCTCAGTGATGTCGAATGCATCGACATCACTGAGCAGTTCCACCAATCCTTTGACCGCATGCGCGATCAGCGCCTCACCCTTTTGCGCCGTCGCAGCCGCGGCGTTGCCTGCCACGCCTTCCGTGTTGAGATCCGACATCTTCCAGCCGAAGGCGTGCGGCCCGTAGGCGCGCAGATGCTTGAAGCGCCCGGCGAATTCCGTCTGTCGCGAGGGAAAGTCCGCCGCCTTCGCCATATCAACCTTGTCGGGATGAATCGCCAGCATCACCGAGGTCTCGATATCGCCGCCATGAATGCCGATCGCCTTTTCCTCCGACGTGATCACGCCATCCGGCACGCCGAAGCGGGTCCAGCTCGTTGCCACCGCCAGCATGGCAAAGCGGACCCGCGCCTCGGTGGCGACGACTGATATGACGGGCGAATTGCCGCCATGGGCATTCAGCATCACGAATTTACGGATGCCCTGCTTCGCCAGGCCTTCGGCGATGCCGAGCCAGCGGTTTACCGCTTCGTCGAAGGCAAGCGTCTTCGTTCCTTCAACGTCCATATGCTCTATGGAATAGCCGATGGCTTCGGCGGGCAGGAAGGTGACCGGCAGGCCGGCGGGCAGGGCTATCTTCAATCGCCCGGCAATTCCTTCGGCAATCAGCGTGTCGGTTTCGAAGGGCAGGTGAGGGCCGTGCTGTTCATGGGCGCCGAGCGGCAGCACGGCGATCAGGTTGCGCCCATCAGGGGCAAAGGCCGGGTTGCCGTCCTCGAAGCGCGGCGAAGGTGTCATCATCCGGTCGTTACCTCTTGTTTATGACGAGATCCTGCGCAATGTCATATCGCAGCGGCGTCGGGGCTTAAAGATCAAAGGGATGGCTATGGGAAAGAAGCGCAAGGACGGCAAAAAGAACAAGTCCAAGAAGAAGGACCAGACCGAGTATACGCTCGTCGATCTCTCCCCGGCTCTGACCCAGGCGGCGCGTTCCATGCGGACGGTGCTGTCGCGCAACCTGTTGGAAAGCGGCCTTTATGCCGGCCAGGATGGTGTCATTCTGTTGCTTGCCGAGAGCGATGGTATGACGGCCGGCGGCCTTGCCCAGAAGCTCGGCGTCAAGGCGCCGACGATGACGCGCACGATCGGCCGCATGGAGGCGCAGGGCTTTCTCGAGCGCAAGCCCGATGCCGAGGATGCACGCCTGACCAAGGTCTACCTCACCGACCTCGGCCGTGGCAGCGTACAGGGGATCGAGATGGCGGCTTCGGCCTGCGACATGCTGGCGACGCAGGAGTTCTCCGAGAAGGAAATTCGCAATCTTGTCCGATTGCTGAAGGCGATCGATGCCAATCTGCAAGCCGAAGCCATTCTTATCGAAGAACCGGACGAAGACTGAAATTTCCCCGTAAGACGAATTGCTTCCACCGATTAAATCTTTTAATTAAACATTTTAAGGGCCGCGCCGGTTTGACGGCGGGGTCTTGCTGCTTACGTGCTGCCTGGAGGAGGACACGTGGTCCAGAAGATCAAGCTTTCGACTATTGCCGAAACGCTCGGCATTTCAACGGCGACCGTATCGCTAGCCTTACGCGACAGTCCGCTCGTCGCCGGCAATACCCGGGAGAAGATCAAGGAGCAGGCGCGCGCGCTCGGCTATATCTACAATCGCCGTGCCGCCAGTCTTCGCACCTCGCGCTCCGGCATCATCGGCGTCGTCGTGCACGACATCATGAACCCCTTCTATGGGGAGATCCTGAAGGCGATCGAAAGCGAGCTCGACCGCAGCCGCCACACCTTCATCCTTTCCAACCATTACGACAATGTCGAGAAGCAGCGCACCTTCATCGAGACGCTCCTGCAGCTCGGCGGCGACGGCGTCATCATGTCGCCGGCGATCGGTACGCCGCCTGAGGACGTGCAACTGGCGGAAGACAACGGCATGCCGGCGATCCTCGTCGCTCGCTCGATGGAAGGGCAGGACCTGCCGACCTATCGCGGCGACGACAGCTATGGCATCTCGCTTGCCACCAACCACCTGATCGGCCTGGGTCATCGCTCGATCGCAATGATCGGCGGCACGGACCAGACATCCACCGGCCGCGATCGCTACCAGGGTTATGTCAACTCGCTGCGCAAGGCCGGCATCGAGGTCGATCCGAACTTGCGCATTCCCGGTCCGCGCTCGAAGCAGGGCGGTTTCGAGGCTGCAGTGCATTTCCTTTCGCTGCCGCAGAAGCCGACCGCAGCCGTCTGCTGGAACGATCTCGTGGCGATCGGCCTGATGAACGGCATTGCACGCGCCGGGCTAGTGCCGGGACGTGATATTTCCGTCACCGGTTATGACGATCTCGAGGAGGCCTCGATCGCCACCCCGGCGCTGACGACCGTCTGGAACGGTCAGGCCGAGGTCGGGCGCCTGGCAGCCCGGGCGCTGCTCGATCGCCTTGCCGGCAGCCATGAGCCTGATGGCATGCATCTGATCAAGCCGGAAATGCGCATTCGCCAGTCTACCAGTCCCCATCGGCCCCGCGCCTGAACCACGACCGCCATCCAAGAGGAAAAGCCATGTCCCGCATCGCCATTCTCGTTCCTGGGAAGATACACGAGCGTGTTCTTGAAAGGCTGAAGGATCGTTTTGAGATTATTGCCGTCGCACGCGAGGAGAAGCTTGCGCTGGACGGCGAGACCGCCGGCCGCATCCGCGGCGTCGCCGTTTCCGGCTCCTTCCCGGGCGCCTGGATGGAGCAGCTGCCGCATGCTGAAGTGATCGCCAATTTCGGTGTCGGTTATGACGGCGTCGACGTGAAACATGCTGCCGAGAAGGGCATCATCGTCACCAATACGCCTGATGTGCTGAACGACGAGGTCGCCGATACGGCGATCGGCCTACTGCTGAACACGGTTCGCGAACTGCCGCGGGCCGAAGCCTGGCTGCGTGCGGGCAACTGGAAGCCGGGCACGGCCTATCCGCTGTCGCGCTTCTCGCTCAAGGGCCGCCATGTCGGGCTTTATGGCCTTGGCCGCATCGGGCTCGAAATCGCCAAGCGGCTGGAGCCGTTCAAGGTGAAGATCAGTTATCACACACGTTCGCGCCATGCCGACGTGTCCTACGATTATCACCCGACGTTAAAGGGGCTGGCCGAAGCGGTGGATACGCTGATCGCCATCGTTCCGAAGACACCGCAGACTCACAAGACGATCGATGCGGATATTCTGGCAGCACTCGGCCCTAACGGCATTCTCGTCAATGTCGGCCGTGGCTGGACGGTGGACGAGGCGGCGCTGAGTGCCGCCCTTGCCTCCGGCGCGCTCGGGGCTGCCGGCCTCGACGTCTTCTATGAAGAGCCGACCGTACCGGCCGACCTGCTTGAACCGACCAATGCCGTGCTGCTGCCGCACGTCGCCTCCGCATCCGTGCCGACGCGCAATGCGATGGCCGATCTCGTCGCCGACAATCTCATCGCCTGGTTCGAGAAGGGTGCGGCTTTGACGCCGGTGCCGGAGACGCCGCAGAAGGCTTAGGCGCGGGTTGGTTCGGCGGACGATGCTTGCTGCCAAGCAACAGACATAACGCTTCGCGGGCGCCTGGAATCAGGCGATCGCCTGCGCGGAGATGACCGGCAGCTTGGCAGCGGCATAGGCGCGGACGGCGTCGCCGAAAGCGGCGAACAGCTGGTTCGAGGACTTGTCGGTTTCAGCCCAATATTCCGGATGCCATTGCACGCCGACGGCGAAAGCCTTGGCGTCGATAACGGAAACGGCCTCCACCGTGCCGTCCTCGGCGATCGCTTCCACCTGCAGGCGTGGGGCGGTTCTGGCGATTGCCTGGCGATGCAGGGAATTCACGCGGATCTCGCCCGGACCGAGAATGCCTGCGATGCAGGAACCTTCCTTGACGTGGACGGTCTGGCGAATGGCGTACATGCCGTCCCGGTCGACGCCTTCCGGCCGGCGATGGTCCCAGATTCCAGGCTGCTCCTGGATCTCGCTTGCCAGCGAGCCGCCGAGGGCGACATTCAGCTCCTGGATGCCGCGGCAGATGGCGAGCAGCGGGATGGCGCGGTCGATGGCGCGGCGGATGAGCGGCAGGCTGGTGGCGTCGCGGGCGGGGTCGAAGGGGCCGTCCTTGTCATTCGCCTCGGCACCGTAGAGGGAGGGATGAACATTGCTGGCCGAACCCGAGACCAGCAGGCCGTCGACGCGGTCGAGGATCGCGTCGGTATCGTAGCCCTCCTCGAAAGCGGGGATGATGAAAGCCATGACACCGGATGCGTTCAATGCGGCGCGCAGATATTGATGCTGCACGGCATGCCAGGTCGCGCCGTCGAAGCTGCGGATATCGGCAGGAATGGCAACGATCGGTTTCGTCATATCAGCCCCGGTCAAAATCTTTATTCTCGTCGTTTCTTCCGCCTGAACGGCCGTCAAGTCAACGCTTGGCTGTATCAGGCGGCCAAATTGCGACGGAAGCGGCGCTCTGCCTTTCCGGTTTACCGCTAAGCCGCTGATTCTGATGGATACGTGCGCGTTGCCTTATTGCCGTCTTGATGCCAAAGGCTAATAGACTAAAGCTTGAATCGCGGCTTGCGCCATGCTTAGCTTTGCCCTTGCTGCGGGTAGGGGTGAGATTGGCCGCGCAGTGTCATCTATATGGGAGGTTTTTGATGGATCGTCGTTCGTTTTTCAAGAAGGCGGGAACCGCCAGCGCCGGTGCGGTTGCCGCAACGGCATTGGCAGCGCCTGCGATCGCGCAGGAGAATCCGAAGATCGCGTGGCGCATGACGTCGTCGTTTCCGAAGAGCTTGGATACGATCTATGGCGGAGCCGAGGATATCGCCAAGCATGTTGCCGCCGCGACGGACGGCAATTTCACGATCCAGCCCTTCGCGGCCGGTGAAATCGTGCCCGGCCTGCAGGCCGTCGATGCCGTTGCCGCCGGTACGGTTGAGGCAGCCCACACCACTTCCTATTATTTTGTCGGCAAGGACCCGACCTATGCCATCGGAACGGCCATTCCGTTCGGGCTGAACAGCCGCCTGACCAATGCCTGGTACTATGAAGGCAACGGCAATAAGCTGATGAACGAATTTTATGCCACACAGGGCATGTATGCGCTGCCGGCAGGCAATACCGGTGCGCAGATGGGCGGCTGGTTCCGCAAGGAAATCAACACGCTCGATGACCTCAAGGGTGTCAAGATGCGTATTGCCGGTCTCGCCGGCCGCGTCATGGAGAAGGTCGGCGTCATCCCGCAGCAGATCGCCGGCGGCGACATCTATCCGGCGCTGGAAAAAGGCACGATCGATGCGGCGGAATTCGTCGGCCCTTACGACGACCTGAAGCTCGGCTTCCACAAGGTGGCGAAGTACTACTATTATCCCGGCTGGTGGGAAGGTGGCCCGACGGTGCATGGGTTCTTCAATCTCGAAAAATGGAGCAGCCTGCCCAAGCATTATCAGGCAGCGCTGACCGACGCCTGCGCTTTCGCCAACACCAACATGCTGGCGAAGTACGACACGAAGAACCCGACCGCGCTGAAGCAGCTGGTGGCGGAAGGCGCGACGCTGCGCCCGTTCAGTCAAGAGATCATGGAAGCCTGCTTCCAGGCGGCGACGGGCATCTACAGCGAAATCTCGGGCACGAACCAGTATTTCAAGAAGATCTACGACGACCAGACCGCCTTCAAGCGGGATGCCTATCTCTGGATGCAGCTGTCGGAATACACCTTTGACACGTTCATGATGATCCAGCAGCGGGCCGGGAAGCTTTAAGGCTTTCCGCCGGCAGGCTCGGCGCTTCAGACGAATGCGATGCCAGAACCCCGGATTTCCGTCCGGGGTTTTGTTTTTGCTGGACTATTTTGCCGGTGGCGGCGGTGCTCCCGGCAGGCCGTTCAGTGGCGGCAGGGTCAGGCCGGGGATCTGCGGTGAGCCATTGCCGCCGCCGCCCATCGGCGGCAGGCCGAGCTGGCCGCCGAAGCCCGGGACTTCGATCTTGATCGAGTTCGGGTCGACCTTCGGACCGTGATCCAGCCAATAGGTTACCGATTGCGGCCAGAAGATCACGATCGCCACCAGGATCAGCTGCATGCCGACCCAGGGGAGAGCACCCATGTAAATATCCGAGGTCTTGACGTCCTTGCTGGCGATGGAGCGCAGGTAGAAGAGCGCGAAGCCGAAGGGCGGGTGCATGAAGCTCGTCTGCATGTTGACGCAGATCAGGACGCCGAACCAGATCAGGTCGATGCCGAGACTGGAGGCGACCGGTGCGAGCATCGGGATGACGATGAAGGCGATCTCGAAGAAATCGAGGAAGAAGGCGAGCACGAAGATGAAGATGTTGACGAAGATCAGGAAGCCGACCGGGCCGCCGGGAATGCCCGACAGCATGTGCTCGATCCAGCGCGAGCCGTCCATGCCCTGGAAAACCAGGCTGAAACAGGTGGAGCCGATCAGGATCATCACCACCATGGAGGTGATGTGCGTGGTCGATGCCATTGCCTCGCGGATCAGCGGCCAGGTGAGGCGCCGGTTCATGGCGGCAAGCAGCATGGCGCCGACGACACCGAGCGCGCCTGCCTCTGTCGGCGTCGCAAGGCCCATGAAGATCGTGCCGAGCACCAGGAAAATCAGGACGATCGAGGGCACCATGCCCATCAGCACTTTCACGAGCAGCGCCCAGTTGAAGTCGCCGCGCACCTCCTTCGGCAGCGGCGGCATCGATTTCGGCCTGATGATCGACAACACCAGGATGAAGAGCACGAAGATCGTCACCTGCAGGATCGAGGGGCCGATCGCGCCGAGATACATGTCACCGACCGACCTGCCGAGCTGATCGGCAAGAACGACGAGCACCAGCGAGGGCGGGATCACCTGGGTGATCGTGCCCGAGGCGGCGATGACGCCGGTGGCAAGGCGCGGATTGTAGCCATAGCGCAGCATGATCGGCAGCGAGATCACCCCCATGGTGATGACGGAGGCGGCAACCGTTCCGGTGATCGCGCCCAGCACGGCGCCGACGAGGATAACGGCATAGGCGAGGCCGCCGGGAATGCCGCCGAAGAGTTTGCCGGTGCCTTCGAGCAGATCCTCGGCAAGCCCGCAGCGCTCCAGTATCGCGCCCATGAAGGTGAAGAAGGGGATGGCGARCAAGAGGTCGTTGGAAAGGATGCCGAAGAAGCGCAGCGGCAGAGCCTGCAGGAAGACTTCGCCGAAATGGCCGGTGACGATGCCGACGATGCCGAAAAACAGGCCGACGGCGGCGAGCGAAAAGGCGACCGGAAAGCCGTAGAGCATGAAGATGACCATGCCCAGGAACATGGCCGGCGGGATGATGCCGAAATCAAACAAGTCCGTTTCTCCCAGCCCGCGCTACTGCAGCGGTTTTTCGTATTTTGTATCGATGCTGATATGGCCGGTAACGGCTGCGATCCGCTTGATCAGTTCGGAAACCCCCTGAAGGGAAAGCAGCGCGAAGCCGGCGACGAGGATCAGCTTGACGGGCCATCGGATGAGCCCGCCGGCGTTGCCCGATATTTCTCCCTGCTGGTAGGACAGTGCGAAGAACGGCCAGCAGATCCAGGTGAGGAAGACGCATGCGGGAAGGAGGAAGAGGATGAGGCCGACGATGTCGATCCAGATCTTCGCCCTGTCGGAAACCGAACCATAGATCAGGTCGACGCGGACATGCTCGTTGTTGCGCAACGCATGCGAGGCGCCGAGCATGACGACGAAGGCGAAGAGATACCACTGGATCTCGAGCCAGCCGTTCGAACTGTAGTTGAAGGCATAGCGGACGATGGCGTTTCCGGCGCTGATCAGACAGCAGAACAGCACCATATATTCGGAAATTTTGCCTATGAACTGACTGATCGAATCGATCAGCCGGCTTGCTGCCAGAAGTACCGACATTCGCCTCCCCTGTTCTTGTCCTGCCGGTTTTCCGGCAGCTTTTCCCTCTTGCAATCGATGTAGACCACGGCCTTTGAAATTGGAAGGATAAATGCCTCGCGTTGGAGTATAGTCTTAGATGCACCGGCCCCGCGGTATGGCCATCAAATATTTCGACAACCCAGGCGTGGATAAATTATTTCAATAATCTCGCCAGTAGGCTGTATTAACGCGCGTAAGCTGTGCGGTTCATCCTATGGTTTTAGAAAATTTGACCAAATGTTTGATTCCATTGAAATCAATTTTTAAAGGGTTGGGCTTAGAATTCCCGCGCACAGGGAAAGTGTGGATGAAGCCAGATAACCCGAACAGGGTCCCTTTAGATGTGTATCTGTCGTTTGTGAGTTCCCTTTCCGGGAACCGCATGACGCTGCTTGCTGGCGTGATCGTGCATGTTGCGACCTGCCTTGCCGTTGCTGCCAAGACGCAGTCCTTCGTCTACATCCTGCTGTCGGTCGCCTTCCTCCTGGTCTTCTGCGTTCGCATGGTCGTCTTCCGGCAGTTCGATCGCGTCGACAAGGAGAGCCTGTCGCACGTCGGGATCGAGCGTTGGGAAAGGATCCTGGTTGCCGGTGCGGCCTGCACCACCGCGCTGCTTGGCATCGCCAGCGGATACGCCATCTTCGTGGTCCACGATTCCTTTGCGGAACTTGCCTGCATTGCCGTCACCATGGCGACCATGGTTTCCGTTGTCGGCCGCAATTACGGTTCGCGCCTGGCGGTCGACCTCCAGACCTTCTCCTGCTGTCTGCCGATGATCGTCTGCAGCCTGTTGGCGCTGGATTTCTATCGTGGCCTGCTGTCGATCTTCCTCATTCCGTTCTGGCTGACGACGCGGGCCATGGCGAACGGCGTGCGCGAGTTCCTCTATGAGAATGTCATCGCGCGCCGGGAAATCACCATCATCGCCGACCGCTTCGACACGGCGCTCAACAACATGCCGCATGGCCTGGTCATGGTCGATGCCGAAAACCGTATTCAGGTCGTCAATCGGAAGGCCTGCGAGCTTCTGAAGATCGGTGCGCCGGAGCGGTTGAAGGATCGCGAACTTGGCGCCGTGCTGCGCTACGGTGCGCGCTACAGCTTCATGGACGCCTCGCAGCCGGAGCTCATTCTGCGCCAGCTCACCCAGGTGGCCGAAGGTAACCTATCGCGGACGCTCATTCATTTCCCCGAGGGCCTGTCGCTCGAATTCTCCGCGAGCCGAAGGGCCGACGGCGGCGCCGTGCTGATCTTCGAGGACGTGTCCAGCCGGGTGAAGGCCGAGCAGAAGATCATGCACATGGTTCGCTTTGATGCGCTGACGGGCCTGCCGAACCGCGAATATTTCGGCCAGCTGGTGCAGGAGTATCTCGCCAAACATCAAAGGAAGTCCGGGCCGCTCGGCTTCATGGTCCTCGATATCGACGAATTCAAACATGTCAACGACATGCGCGGCCACGTTACGGGCGACCACCTGCTCTGCGCCATCGCCGCCCGCATCAAGCAGGCCTCCGGGAACGCCATCCTCGGCCGGTTGATGGGAGACCAGTTCATCCTGTTCTTCCCGCATGCCAAGGAACCGGCTTCGCTCGACGTCGAGATCCGCCGCGTGCACGCCGCAATCCAGGGCAATTACGCGGTCGACGAGCTGACCTTCCTGGTTTCGCTCAGCGCCGGCTACGCGATTCTCGAAAGTGCCGCGTTTGCGATGGATGAATGGAGCGTCAAGGCGGATCTGGCGCTGTTTGAAAGCAAGTCGCGCTTTAAGGGCGGCATATCAGGCTTCGAGCGGGAGATGGATGGCCGCTATATCGAGCAGCAGAAGCTGAAGGCGGATCTGCGCGATGCGGTCTCGGCGCAGGCGCTGCATCTCGCCTTCCAGCCGATGTTCCGGTCCGACGGCTCGCGGATCGAATGCGCCGAGGCGCTGGCGCGCTGGGTTCATCCGGAGAAGGGCTCGATTCCGCCCGACGTCTTCATCCGGCTCGCCGAGGATATGGGCATCATCTCCGACATCACCCGCTTCGTCCTGTTCAAGGCGTGCAGCGAATGCATGAACTGGCCGGAACATATCGCCGTCTCGGTCAATCTCTCGGCGCGGGATCTGCGCGATGCCGATATTCTTTCGGTGGTCGCCGAAGCACTTGCCCATTCCGGCCTCGACGCAGCGCGGCTGCATCTCGAAGTCACCGAAAGCTGCCTGATCGACGAGCCGGCGGCCGTGCGCGCCATCCTGGCGGAGCTCAGGGCCCGCGGCATCACCATCGCTATCGACGATTTCGGTACCGGCTTCTCCAGCCTCAGCTATCTCGACACGCTGCCGCTCGATATCGTCAAGATCGATCGCTCCTTCGTGCGCAACATCGTCGAGGATAACCGCCGCCTGAAGCTGCTGCGCGGCACGGTCCATCTCGCCCGCGAACTGGGCCTGAAGATCGTCATCGAAGGCGTCGAAACCGAGGAACAGCTCGCACTGCTCAACAAGCACCGCAGCGCCGATCTTGTTCAGGGCTACGTTTTCTCGCCGCCGGTGCCTTCCCAGAATATCCCGCTGTTGCAACACGGCATCGGCCGCCGCGTCGTACAACGCCGCCGCAGCAAGGTCGCCTGAGCGGTCTCAACGGACAGTTTTCCCCCTGAAGAGCGCGTTCCGCGTTAACCTTAACGATTTAAAAACGGCCGAAATTATCGGATTTCCTTGCCTAAATGTTGCTGGCGTATGATTAATGATCCGTTAACGAGCGGATCGAGAAATGTCAGAGACACTGTTCAAGCGTAGTGATTTCAGCACAAAAATTTTGGAAGTTTTGGATCATGTCGAGTATCGCCGCGTCGAAAGCAGCGAAGACATGGAGCAGGTAGAACGGTTGCGCTACAAGGCCTATAAGGCCCATGACGTGCTGGCGCTCGCCCCGAAAGGGCTGCTGGACGACAGCGATTTCGACAGCCACGCCTATATCTTCGGTCTGTATTATTATGGGGAACTGGTCAGTACGATCCGGGTTCATTATGTGACACCGGAACATCGTCTCAGTCAGTCCGGTGGCGCCTTTCCCGAGGCGATGGATGAACTTCTGGATGCGGGGCTGACCTTGATCGATCCGGCGCGTTTCGCAGCCGACCCCGAGCTCACCGCCGATCTGCCGTGGGTTCCCTATCTGACGCTGAGGCCCACCATCGTGGCGGCGGCGTATTTCCGTGCCGACCGCGTTCTTCAGTTCGTTCGGCCGCCGCATGCGGCCTTCTACAAGCGGGTCTTTTATGCCGATACGGTCGTGCCCGGCCGGCTGGCGAAAAATTACGGGATCGACATGACGCTGATGGCGACGAATGTGATCGAGGTCGGACGAAAGCTGCTGACGCGCTATCCCTTCTTCATCTCCAGCGCCAGCGAGCAGCGCATGATGTTTTCGCGTAATCCCAACGACACCTTGCCGCCGCTCACCATCATTCCGACGGCGCGTTTCGTGCCGCAAGGCGAACTCGGCACCGACCTGCCGCTGTAATTTGCCCTCGTCCCCGACGGCGAGAAGATCTTCGCCGGCGCAAATGAGGTGGACGACGGACGCAGGCGATATCGGCCGTCCTCAGGTCATATTCCGGGCCTCTGAAATGGCGGTTGCCACACGCGCCTGCGGCATTCTCATGCATTGCGCTTTCGCCTGTCATTGTGTAATCCCTGCACGTAGGGATTTCCCTCGCCTAGAGGGAAATTAGGCAGCGCAGAGGCATTTCAGGGAGACGATATTTATGGCCGAACATCATACCGGACCGGTCGAGACCGGCGCGCCGATGGATTACAAAGAACATGAAAAGACCTACGACATGTTCATCGCCGGCGCGAAATACGGCTCGATGCTTCTCATCGTCCTCCTGCTTGCGATGACCGCCGGTTTCTTCGGCGGCGCCGGCCTTCTCGGCGGCCTCTTCGTCTTCATCATTCTTCTCGCCGCCGGCATCTTCCTGTTCCGCTGACCGCGTGGATTCAGAGGGTCAGAGCGTCCTTTGTGCGTCCGAAACGCACGGCGCTCTGAGGGGAGGAGAGCTTCTCTGAAGCTTTGTGAATTAGATGCTTGGCCCGCGCAGGGGAGCCTGCGGCGGTCTGGCTGACCCGGAGGAGGGGGCAGTTGGGCAATATCGTTTTCGTTGCAAGGGAAATCACGGGCGAGGAGACACGTGTCGCCGCCTCCCCCGAGACCGTGAAGAAGATGAAGAGTTTCGGCTTCGACGTCATCGTCGAAGCCGGTGCTGGTGCAGCTTCACGCATTCCGGACGGAGAATTCGAGGCCGCGGGTGCCAGGATCGGCATTTTTGCGGATGCAGCCTCCGCCGACGTGGTCTTGAAGGTGCGCCGGCCCAGCGGATCGGAAATCTCCGGCTATAAAAGCGGCGCGGTCATCATCGCCATCATGGATCCCTACGGCAATGACGAAGCGATCGCGGCTTTGGCAAGCGCGGGGCTTTCGGCTTTCGCGATGGAACTGATGCCGCGCATTACCCGCGCCCAGTCTATGGATGTGCTTTCGTCCCAGGCCAATCTCGCCGGTTACCAGGCTGTCATCGAGGCGGCGGCGGTTTATGACCGCGCCATGCCGATGATGATGACGGCGGCCGGCACCGTGCCGGCCGCCAAGGTCTTCGTCATGGGCGCCGGCGTCGCGGGTCTTCAGGCGATCGCGACCGCGCGCCGCCTCGGCGCGGCGGTCTCGGCCACTGACGTTCGGCCCGCCGCCAAGGAGCAGGTCGCCTCGCTCGGCGCCAAGTTCATCGCCGTCGAGGACGAGGAGTTCAAGGCGGCGGAAACGGCCGGCGGCTATGCCAAGGAAATGTCCGCCGACTATCAGGCGAAGCAGGCGGCTCTGGTTGCCGAACACATCGCCAAGCAGGATATCGTCATCACCACCGCGCTGATCCCCGGTCGTGCGGCGCCGCGGCTCGTTTCGCACACTATGCTCGCCTCGATGAAATCAGGTGCGGTCGCCGTCGACCTTGCGGTCGAGCGCGGCGGCAATATCGAGGGTGTCGTCCCCGGCGAGATCGCCGATATCGAAGGCGTCAGGGTGATCGGTTTCGCCAACATGCCGGGCCGGGTTGCGGCCAGCGCCTCGGCGCTCTACGCCAAGAACCTCGTCACCTTCCTCGAGACGATGGTCAACAAGGAAACCCGGAGCGTCGTCGTCAATCTCGACGACGAGCTGGTCAAGGCGACGATGCTGACCTATGCCGGCGACGTGGTTCATCCCGCCTTCGGCGGCGCGAAGAAGGGAGACATCTGATGGCCAGTGAAGCAATGGACAGAGCGCTGGAGCAGCTCGACCAGGCGGTGACCGCCGTCATCACGGCGGCGGCCCAGGCACCGGAAGCGGCAAGTGCTGCGACCGGCGGGGCGATCGATCCCTTCGTCTTCCAGCTCGCCATCTTCGTATTGTCGATCTTCGTCGGCTATTACGTCGTGTGGTCGGTGACGCCGGCGCTGCATACGCCGCTGATGGCCGTCACCAATGCGATCTCCTCCGTCATCGTCGTCGGCGCGCTCCTGGCGGTCGGCATCTCGACCAGCGGGCTTGCGACCGGTTTCGGCTTCGTGGCTCTCGTGCTCGTCTCGGTGAACATCTTCGGCGGCTTCCTCGTCACGCAGCGGATGCTTTCGATGTACCGCAAGAAGGACCGGTGAGGACTGATGACCAATATCGCAGCCTTCCTCTACCTCGTCTCCGGCGTGCTCTTCATCCTGGCGCTGCGCGGCCTGTCGCATCCGGCCACCAGCCGCAAGGGCAATCTCTACGGCATGATCGGCATGGGGATCGCGATCCTGACGACGCTGGTGCTGGCGACCCCGAATTTCGGCGGCTTCGTGCTGATCATCCTTGGCCTTGCCATCGGCGGCAGCGTCGGCGCCTATGTCGCCCGCACCATCCCCATGACCTCGATGCCGCAGCTCGTCGCGGGTTTCCATTCGCTGGTCGGCCTTGCCGCCGTGCTGGTCGCGGCCTCCGCGCTCTACACGCCTGCTTCCTTCGGCATCGGCGAGATCGGCCACATCCACACCGAGGCGCGCATCGAGATGGCGCTCGGCGTGGCAATCGGAGCGCTGACCTTCACCGGCTCGATCATCGCCTTCCTGAAGCTTGACGGACGCATGTCCGGCAAGCCGATCCTGCTGCCCTATCGGCATGTGATCAATGCCAGCCTGCTGGTGCTGATCGTGCTCTTCATCATCGGGCTTGCCGTCACTGAAAGCCATTTCGACTTCTGGGCCGTCGTGGCGCTGTCGCTGGCGCTCGGCGTTCTGCTGATCGTGCCGATCGGCGGGGCCGATATGCCGGTCGTCGTCTCGATGCTGAATTCCTATTCGGGCTGGGCCGCGGCCGGCATCGGCTTCACGCTCGGCAATCTGGCGCTGATCATCACGGGCGCGCTCGTCGGTTCTTCCGGCGCGATCCTCTCCTACATCATGTGCAAGGGTATGAACCGTTCCTTCGTCTCCGTCATCCTCGGCGGTTTCGGCGGCGAGACGGCGTCTGGCGGACCTGACACATCAGACAGGACGGTCAAGCTCGGCTCGGCCGAGGATGCGGCTTATCTGATGGCAAACGCATCGAAGGTCATCATCGTGCCGGGATATGGCATGGCGGTCGCCCAGGCCCAGCATGCGCTGCGCGAGCTCGCCGACAATCTCAAGAAGAACGGCGTCGAGGTGAAATATGCGATCCACCCCGTGGCGGGCCGTATGCCCGGCCACATGAACGTGTTGCTCGCCGAAGCGAATGTTCCCTATGACGAGGTTTTCGAGCTCGAGGACATCAACTCGGAATTCGCCCAGGCCGACGTCGCCTATGTCATCGGTGCCAACGACGTCACCAATCCGGCGGCGCGCGACGACAAGACCTCGCCGATCTACGGCATGCCGATCCTCGACGTCGACCGGGCAAAGACCTGCCTCTTCGTCAAGCGCTCGCTCGGCTCGGGTTATGCCGGCATCGACAATACGCTGTTCTACAAGGACGGTACGATGATGCTGCTCGGTGACGCGAAGAAGATGACCGAGGATATCAACAAGGCGATCGCGCACTGATCGACGCAGATACAGCCGCCCTTCGGGCGGCTGTTTGATTCATGCGGCAGGCCACGGCAGTCTGCCTTGGCCGGGCCGGCCGCTTTCGTCAGGTCTCTCCCGGCACGAGTGTCATCTTTTCGACGCCGATCGCCAGGTTCAGGCCTTCCTGAGCCTGGACGTTCAACGGCTGCAGCATGAAGGCCTTGTTGTTGCCGCCGGCGATGACCTTGGCGCCGGCCCCTGCACCGATGCTCGCATCGGCACCGATCCCGTAATATTCGCCGGCAAGGGCGAATTGCGGAATATCCGTCCCGGTCTTTGCCAGCACCTGCCAGATCATGACGCTCTTGCCGGTCTGACCGATATCGAGGCCGAATTTCTCGATTTTGCCGGCATAGACCGCCTTGGCGCCGCCGGCCGCCGGCGTATAGGTGCAGATGAGGTTCTTCTGCGAGGTGACGATCAGACCCTGGCCGCCATCCGATCCGCAGACAAGACGGCCAAGCGTGACATAGTTTTCTGCGCCCGCCGGGCTCCCCCAGGCAGCGGCCGTCAGTGCCGCGGCTGCGATCATCGTTTGCTTGAACATGGTCTTTCTCCTTTGGAACGACCTGTCCGAAACGGGTGGAGGTAGCGAATGTTCCGGGCGCGGATTCAAACTTAGTGCGTCTGAAGAGACGCGCGGCGCTCTATTCCCGCTCCAGCGTGGCGCGCTGCGCCGTCAGCACCCATAACAGGCCTTCGGGCCGGAAATCGATCTCAACCGTGCCGCGAAAGGCGGAGGCGGCATGGGCTTTGATAACGGTCGTGCCGAAGCCCGAGCGCGATGGCTGCTCCGTGACCGGCGGGCCGCCTTGCTCTTCCCAGGTGAAGCGGAGCAGGGCATCCGGCTTGTCTTCCTCCTTGAGGTCGCGCCATGCGAAGCGGACCCGGCCTTGCGGTACGGAGAGCGCGCCGTATTTTACCGAATTGGTGGCGAGTTCATGCAAGGCGAGGCCGAGATTCTGCACGGCATCCGGCTTCAGCACGAAGTCTTTGCCGCTGATGTCGATCTGCTCGCGCGATTGCGGGAAGGCCTGCAGATGGATGTCGACGACCCGCCGCAGCGACACGCCTCCCCATTGTTCGCTGGTCAGGAGCTCGATCGAACGCACCAAACCCTCGAGCCGGTCGGCGACGGCGGCGCGGAAGGACTCGACGCTGTCGGACTGCTTGGCGAGCTGGCGCATCATTGCCTGGGCAAGCGTCAGAAGATTCTTGGTGCGGTGGACGAGCTCGTGCATGACGAAACGCAGCCGGTCCTCGGTCTGGCTACGATCGAAAGAGGCATTCGAAAGGGCAATCGCCACCTGGTTCGCCTCGATGACGCTGGTCTCGACTGGCGAGACGATATGGCCTTCGCCCATGCGGTTCGCCATGTCGGCGATATCGCGGATGGTGGTGCGCACCTGTCTTGCGACGGCATAAGCGCCTAGCACGGCGACGAGCACCAGTGCCACGCCGCCGATGATGAGGAAACGCCAGGTGCTGAGGATCGATGCCTGGGCGATCGGTCCCCAGATCACCGTCTTCCACGACCAACCGGGAATTTGGGCATAACCGAGGAGCATGTGCGGCAGGATTGTCTCGTCTTGGAAGACGCCGCGGGACACGGTGAGCGCCGGCAGAATGCGCGGGTCGAAGGGCGTGCCAGGTTCGAGGTTGGCAGGGCCGGTGGCCGCGACGACGTGGCCGCTCTCATCTATGACGGCGGCCGACCAGCCGGGCGCAAGGCCCTCGGTGGTCACGAGCTTGCCCAGATCCTTGGCGTCCTGCGTGATGATAAGGGCCGCGACCGGATCATTCTTCCGTGGCAGGGTGACGTTATAGACCCATTCGCCGCTGGTCCGGCCGCGAAAGACGTCTGATGCCTCGATGCGACCAGAAGCCATGACCGCTTCGAGGGCTGTCATGTTCGCCGTCTTGCCAAGCGGCGTGCCGAACGCCCGACGCGTGTTCAACAGCTGCTGGCCGGTGCGGTCGACGGCAATGACGAAAAGCGTGTTGTCTCTGAGGGCCGTTTCCGTGCGCTCGTGGAAGGAGGCGAGATTGCCGTTTTCAAGCTCGGGCGAACTCGAAAGCAGCCGCAGGGTCGTCGCCATGTCCTGAAGCTGGCGGTCGATGATGCGTGAAAGGGCAAGCGCATCCTGGGCCGTCTCGCGCTTCAGCGTCGAACGCTGGTTGTCCTCCAGCTGTAGCAGAAGCAGCGCAACGAAGGCGAAGATCGGCAGTGCGATCGCCACCGCCATGGCGACGAGGTAGGTTCCGATCGAGGCTTTCGGAAAGAACAGCGCGACGATCTTCATCTGTCGCAATTCAAAATGTTACAGCGCCCTTTGCGCCTCTGAAAAGACTCGCGGCGCTGTAATGCGCGTGGCCCGCAACGGTTTTCGCTTGCGGCCAGGACAGCAAAGATCCGCATCTCTCGCAAATCGCCCCCAACACGTGTTCGACCGCTCGATAGCGGGCTATCGAAGCAGGTCCATGTTAGGGGGAGCAAGAGCAGGTTGCAACATACTATGACAGGCATCGACGACGACGGACGCTTTTTCGGCGTCTCGTCTTAATGTCGGTGCGCCGCCTTTGCGCCACGTCGCTTCCACTGCCTGGCGTGGCACGATATCACCTCGATGATATCCAGAGCCGGAAGATTCGATTGAATCATCAGGGCCTTTGCCGGCGTCCGATGGGTGGTGCGACCGGCAGGTGGCGGTTGCGGGCCGCCCGATGCTCAGGGCCGCCCAATTATATCTTTAGCCGGCTGGGGCGACGCCGACGCGGGCAAGGCCGTCGCGAGCCGGCTGGTATTTGGGGTCGAGGCCGATCGCGTGGCGATAGGACCGGGCGGCCTTTGCCTTGTCGCCGCGGCGTTCGTAGACGAGCGCCTGGTTGGCCCAGGATTCGGCGATGTTGCCGTTGAGCTCGATCGCATGATTGAAATCGGCAAAGGCGTTGTCGTCGTCGTTCAGCGCAATATAGGAAATGCCGCGGCCATTATAGGGCTCGGGTGAATTCGGCGCGAGCGAGATCGCTTTCGAGAAATCGTCGATTGCCTTATCCTGCTGATTACGCTTCTGATAGATCAGGCCACGGTTATGATAGGCGCGGCCATCGGTGGTGCCGAGCTGGATCGCCTTGTCGAAGTCGTTGAAAGCCTGATCGTCCTGGCCGGCCATCCGGTAGACATTGCCGCGACCGATATATGCGACATCGTAGCTCGGATTGATCTGCAGGGCGGCATTGTAGTCGCCAATCGCCTGGGCCTGCTGGCCCATATTGCGATAGACGAGAGCGCGGTTGGCGTAAGCCTGGAAAAACCGCGGATTGATCTGCAGCGCCGTGTTGAAATCGTTCAGCGCCGGGCGGAACTGGCCGGCGCGGCCATAGGCGGAACCACGGACGTTGTAACCTTCCGGATCCCTCGGATTGGCGTTGATAACCGCCGTCAGGGAAGCGATATTCTCTTCCGAACCCTGCGCCTTATCGATGCGGATCACGGCATCCGAGGTATTGGTCGTCTCGCAGCCGGCGAGGCCGAACATTGCCGCCAGCGCCAAAGCGGGCAGGAATGCCGTTTTCTGCAAGCGCAAAGCGCGGGACGGATTGAAGGTGTTGACAGCCATTCGGGCTCGCTTTCCCCATGCGGCATATCCGGTGCGCGGATATGCGATCTTCAGCGGCAAACTAAAAAAGCGGCGGCGAACCCATCGCCCCCGCCACAATGCATCTGAAAACGTCGAAAAAACGACGGAAACGCTCAGCGTGCGACCAGACCTTCGCGCTGGGCGCGCTTACGGGCCAGCTTGCGAACGCGACGAACGGCTTCGGCCTTCTCGCGAGCACGCTTCTGCGACGGCTTCTCGTAGTAGTCGCGCATCTTCATTTCGCGGAAAATGCCTTCGCGCTGCATCTTCTTCTTGAGAGCGCGGAGAGCCTGATCAACATTGTTATCGCGGACAAGTACCTGCACGAGAATCACGTTCCTTTGGTTGGTTGATGCCGGAGGCGGCGCAGCGGCCAGAGGCAAAACAATAACGTTCGCGCGGCCGGGGCCTTGCGATTGGTGATGCGAAATAGCAGATTGGGTACGGGAAGTCTAGACGGGATATGGGCGGCGGCGGAAAATCACGCTTCGCCTGATATCCGGTCATGATCGGGCCGGTTCGGGCGCAGCTTCATCCAGCGCGGCAATTGCCTCCTTGAGAGCGGTTCTGACCCGGAGGCGGTCGGCAGGCTCCAGCCGGCTCATATCCAGATGCAGGTCAAGGCCCGAGAGATGCTCGCTGAGAACACGGCTCTTGTGGTCCGCACCGAGGGTCAGCCCATCCACTGCATAGGGCACGATCTCGCGCTGTATGCCCTTCATCGTGATCGGCGGCAGCGGATGGGCGTCGACGATTTCGTTCACCAGCGCAAAGGTTTCATAGCTGATGACAATCTCTCCTCCCTGGGCGATCGATTGCAGCCGGGCTGCGAGATTGGCCTCCGCCCCGATGATCGTATAGTCCATGCGGTCGCTGCTGCCGAAATTGCCGACGTTGCAATAACCGCTGTTGATTCCCATGCGGACGACGAAAGGCTCTTCTGTGCCATTTCTGCGCCATCTGTCCTTGAGTTCGCCGAGACGGCGCTGCATGTCGACGGCCATGCGCAAACACGCTTTCGCGTCCTCCTCCGGCCCCTTGGTTTCGGGATCGCCGAAGAAGACCAGCATCGCGTCGCCGATGAACTTGTCCACCGTGCCGCCATGCTCCAGGGCAATGTTCGACATCTCGGTCAGATATTCGTTGAGCATCTCCGTCAGGGCTTCCGGCTGCAGACGCTCGGTGGTCGCCGTGAAATCCTTGATGTCGGAGAAGAAGATCGTCAGACGCTTGCGCTCGGTATGGACGACCACGTCCTTCTGCCCGGAGAAGATGCTCTTGTAGATCTGCGGTGAGAGATAGCGCGAGATCTTCAGGGAAACGCTGGCGAGGAATTCGTTCGCCGCTTCCAGATCCCGGTTGGCGCTGTGGATGGTGCGCGTCTGCTGCCGCTGGAGCACAATGAAGCTGATGCCGATGAAGGCGACGAAAAGGAAATAGCAGAGCAGGTATTTGAAGGCGAAAACGTTGCTCGCATAGGGCTGCCGGATGATGACTTCCTGAATGCCGCGCACATCGCCCACCTTCCAATCGGTCTTCGGGCTTTCGGGATGGCCATTGTGGCAGGCAACGCAGGCCTGGCCCATGACGACAGGGGTGATGAGCCGCAAGGTATCGGTCAATCCGACACGGGTGAGGTCGTTCAGCGTCTGCTGCGGATTGGCGCGCAAGGCAGCGAGCGCATTCTTTTCGAAGTCGTCGAGCTCGTGGGATGCGCGGCTTTTGAACGGCAGGTCGGAGACGAAACGGTAGGTGATATTGGCCTGCTGCTCCTTGATGACGTCGCCGAGCTCCAGGGAAAGCGTGGCCGGCAGCGGGATGGCGCCTGGAATATTCGCATAATTGTGAGAGACGACCGTGCCCTCAGTCGTGCCGTTGGCGTGAGCGGCCAGAACGCGCCCCACGACATTCGTGGAATAATAGGAGCGGATGCTCGATATCAGCGAGCTCATATCGCGGGCCTGGCGGCGCAGGGTATTTCCCGAGAGATCGCTGATATCAAGCCAGACGGCGAGCGGCAGCCCTGCGAGCATTGCCAGCACGACGACAATCAGCCAATAGCCGCTGCGACGCGCGGCGGTTTCGGAAATCACGGCGACCTTCATTCTTCTCTCGAAAAAGCATCCGATTTTCGATCGTTACAAGAACATTTCGCCGCGCACCGGGCAAGGTCGAAGCCTCGTCGTCCAGGCAAAAGCCGGGTGAAAACTGGAGGCGTAGCCGTATTCATGGCGCTTCTCCGCCGCACGGCGGAGGTGACCGAAAGGAGAGTGCCCCGGAACGCAGGTGCGAATGGCATTTGGATGGAAAGCGGCGTAGCCTGTCCGCCTGCAGGTGCGGGTCGCCCTGCCGGCCGTGGGAGGGGACACCCGGTGAGATCATGACGCGCGCGCAGCAAATCGGTGTCGTTCTCGGTCTGGCGATCGTGACTGCGCTTACGATCCTTCGAGCAAGTGATCCCGGGATCTTCAAGTTGATCCGCGGCGTGACCTTCGACGAGTATCAGCGGCTGGTTCCCAGGACCTTCGAGCCGATGCCGGTCCGCGTGATCGACATCGACGAGACTTCGCTGCACGAATTCGGCCAATGGCCATGGCCGCGGGACCGGATGGCGCTGCTGGTGGACCGGCTTTCGGAAATGGGCGCCTCGGCCATCGCCTTCGATATTCTCTTCGCCGAGCCGGACCGGCTGTCGCCGCGCAATGTCATTCGCGAGGTCGCCGGGGTCGATCCTTCCCTTGCCGCGAAACTGCCTGATAACGACGAGATATTCGCCCGTGCAATTGCCGAAAAGCCCGTCGTGCTCGGCTTCGGACTTTCCAACGAGGGCAATTACCGGCCGCCGGTCAAGGCGGGTTTCGCCTTCACCGGCGAAAGCCCCGTCTCAGCCCCCCCCTATCTCGGTGCTTCGACGCCGTTGCGGCCGCAGTTGGAAGCCAATGCGGCGGGGCTCGGTCATATCAGCCTCAATCCCGGCAATCCCTCGCCGGTGGTACGGGCGGTCCCACTGTTCCTGACCGACGGCGAGCAGCTCTATCCGAATCTCGCGATCGAAGCGCTGCGTGTCGCACAGGGGGCATCGACCTACGTGCTATCAGGCGCACCCGATCGCGCCGGCATCATGACATCGGTAAAGATCGGGGATTTTGTCGTGCCGCTGACGGCGGCGGGTGAGCTTTGGCTCTATGTCACCCCCGACCGGGCGGAGCGTTATATATCCGCCCGGCAGGTGCTTGCGGCCGAAGGGGCCTCTCCAGATGTCGCCGCCGCCGTCGCCGGCAGCATCGTCTTCGTCGGGACATCGGCGGCCGGCCTGCAGGACATCCGCGTCACCGCGCTCGGCGAGAACGTTCCCGGCGTTTCGCTGCATGCGCAGGCCGTCGAGCAGATCCTCTCGGGCCGCTTTCTCTCGCGGCCCGACTGGGCGGACGGGCTGGAAATCCTGATGATCGCCGTGCTCGGATGCCTGCTCGTCGGGGTGACGACCTTCGTCAGTCCGGCCGTCGCGCTGGCCTGCGGCCTGCTGATCACAGCCATGGCGCTGGTGGCGTCCTGGCTCTCGTTTCTTTATGCGGGGCTTCTCCTCGATCCCCTGGCTCCGATCATCAGCGGATCGATCACCCATTTCGCCTCGACCTCGTTCCGGATCCTGGTGATCGACCGGGAGCGGCGCGAGGTGCGGCGCGCCTTCGGGCATTATCTTTCCCCGTCGCTGCTCCATCGCATCGAGCATTCCCGCGACGCGTTGCGCCTCGGCGGAGACGATCGCGAGCTGACGGTCATGTTCGTCGATGTCAGAAGCTTTACCGAGATCAGCGAGCGGCTGGCGCCCACTGCCGTGGTCGCGTTCCTGAATACCTTGCTCGATGCGCTGAGCCGCCATGTGGTGGCCAATGAAGGCACGCTCGACAAGTTCATCGGCGATTCGATCATGGCGTTCTGGAATGCACCCGTCGATGTGGCGGATCATGAAATCAAGGCCGTTCGCGCAGCGCTTGCCATGCGTGAAACGCTGGCCGAACTGAACGCCGGCGACGCCTTCGGCTTCGGGCCTGGACAGCAAGTCGGCATCGGCATCGGCATCCATACCGGTCTCGCCTGTGTCGGTAACATGGGCGCCAAGACCCGCTTCAACTATTCGGCGGTCGGCGATGCCGTCAATGTCGCGGCGCGCCTGGAGTCGTGCTGCAAGGAGGTGGGCTTCGATATCCTCATATCAGACAGCACGGCGAGATCGGTGCAGGGAATGGCGCTGATCGAGGCCGGCGCCATCCCGCTCAAGGGAAAGAGTAGCCGAACGCAGATTCTCGCCGTTGTCGGCGACGAGCGCGTCGCAGCCTCCGCGGAGTTCGCCGCGCTTACGGTCGTTCACGAGCAGCTGACGCAGGCGCTGCATTCGCATTCGCATTCGAAAAACACGCGCAAGCTTATCGGCACGGCAAAGCTCAGGGCGGCGCAGGTGATCGGCGGGCTGGCGGAATTCTACCAGCGGATATCCGGCAGAAGCGATCACTTCCGCGAGGTGCCGGATGGCTTCGAGAAGAGCGTCGCCGATTGACGGCATCAGCGGTTGCGATTGAAATTCCGGCCCCTATCGTGGTTCCGGTCCCCATCACGATCGCGATCCTTGTCGTGATCGCGGTCCCGGTCACGATCCCGATGATGCCCTTTATCGTGATAGTCGTGATCATCGTGCTGATCGTGATGTTCATGCCGGCCACGGCCATCATGCTTGTCGGGTTTATCCGGTTTGTCGTGATGCGGCTTGTCAGGCTTGTCAGGCTTGTCAGGCGTGGCCGGCCGCTCCTTCTGCGGCTCGGCCTGCCGCTGCGGCGGATCTTGCCTCTGCGGACTGGGTGCCGGCGCCGGATCGCGAGGAGGCAGGGGGCGGTTTCTGTCTTTTCTTTCCGGCGCGACGGAGGCCATATTGCAGCCGCCGAGCATGCCGATGCCGCCGGCAAGCCGCTGATTGCCGGAGAGGAAGGGGAGGGCGCGCTGATTTCCGAGCGTCTCGAGGATGCTGGGATCGACCCGGCGTGCTGCCGACATATCGCCGTTCGGCTTGGCCACCACGCAATCGCAGCGCTGCTGCAACTGCCGGCAGCCGCCCGGACCGCAGAAGCGGGCTGCGCCGTTCAGCAGCACGACGGCGGTCGTGCCATCCGGGCCGACGTAGAAATCGAAAGCGGTGCCGCGTACGCCGATCGTGCCGGCCGGCGTCAGGATCTGGTAGGCCGAAGAATTGGAACTGCCGCTGACCCAGCGGAATGTACCCTTTGCCGCCCTGATGGTGAGTTTCTTGACCGATTGGGAATCATCGAAGACATATTTGTCGATGACGACCGACGAACCCCAGCCGACCGCGAGCTTCGTGCCGTCACGAAACAGGAACTGGCCAAGCCCGGATTGCGATGTCTTGATGCGCTCGTTGCGATGGACGCTGGTGTCGACCTCGATCGGGCCGCTCTGTCCCGTCACTTCCGTCTTAATGACGACAGCCTGGCCGACCGGCTCGGCGGCGGGTGCCGGCGATGCGCTGCTTAACGCGATGCAAAGCGTCGCGACTGATACTGAGCGCCAACCCCACATGATACACGTACCCCGGAACACGCGATTGTTAACATTTTAGCAATTGCTTGTCTTCTAACCCTATTGGGTTAGGTCGCCGGCCGACGGTTAGCGGAAATGCCGCGGCTTCTGCCTTCCGCTTGAAGCGGCATTCTCTTCGGCGTGTCGAAACCAAAGCTCTCGCGCGTCGCAAAAGAACCGTTGTGCCGCATTTGGATTTGCGATTTGTATGAGCGCGGAGAACAAGCCCTTTCCCGAAGGAGAAGAAGGCGGATGCGGAAATATTCGGTTTTTGCCGTGGCACGGGAGGCCCTTCGTGGCCACAAGGGTTGGGAGAAGCAGTGGACTTCGCCTGAGCCACGCGCCGAATACGACGTCGTCATCATCGGTGCCGGCGGCCACGGGCTGGGTGCTGCCTACTATCTCGCCAAGGAGCACGGCATCACCAATGTGGCGGTGATCGAGAAGGGCTGGCTCGGCGGCGGCAATACCGGGCGCAACACCACCATCATCCGCTCGAACTATCTCTACGAAGAGAGCATGCACATCTACGAGCATTCGATGAAGCTCTGGGAGGGGCTTTCCCAGGAGCTCAACTACAATGTGATGTATTCGCCGCGCGGCGTGATGATGCTCTCGCACAATATTCACGACCAGCAATCCTTCAAGCGGCATATCCATGCCAACCGGCTCTACGGCATCGACAATGAATGGCTGACACCGGAGCAGGCGAAGGCCTATTGTCCGCCGCTCGATATCTCGGCCAGCGCGCGCTACCCGATCAACGGGGCGGCGCTGCAGCGGCGGGGCGGTACGGCGCGGCACGACGCCGTTGCCTGGGGTTATGCGCGGGCGGCTTCAGACCGCGGCGTGCACATCATTCAGAATTGCGAAGTGACCGGTATCCGGCGCGGTCCGGACGGACGGGTGACCGGGGTCGAGACCTCGCGTGGCTTCATCGGCGCCAGGAAGGTGGCGGTGTCGGCGGCCGGCCATACGACCACTGTCATGCAGATGGCTGGCGTGCGCGTGCCGCTGCAATCGAGCCCGCTGCAGGCGCTGGTTTCCGAACCACTGAAGCCAATCTTTCCCTGCGTCGTCATGTCGAACACGGTGCATGCCTATATCTCCCAGTCCGACAAGGGAGAGCTCGTCATCGGCGCCGGCACCGACCAGTATAATTCCTATTCCCAGACCGGCGGGCTGCAGATCATCACGCACACGCTCGACGCCATCTGCGAGCTCTTCCCGATGTTCCGGCGCGTCAAGATGATGCGGCAATGGGGCGGCATCGTCGACAATACGCCGGATCGTTCGGCGATCCAGTCGAAGACGCCGGTTCCCGGGCTCTACGTCAATTGCGGCTGGGGTACAGGCGGCTTCAAGGCGACGCCGGGCTCGGCCAATCTCTTCGCGCATCTGATTGCCCGCGACGAGCCGCACAAATTCAATGCTGGCTTGACGCTGGACCGTTTCCGCAGCGGCCGGCTGATCGACGAGGCGGCGGCGGCGGCGGTGGCGCACTGATGTGGACGGCGGCTCTCCTCGCAATCGGGATCGACGGCGCGGCCATGCCGGCTGGTGACGTCTTTCCCGGCGCCGAGGATTTCCGCCTGCAGAAGATCCACAGGGCTGCCGGCGAAAGCGAGTGGCCCTTCGTCGCCGAGAGCGGCACGCTGCTTTGCGCGATGATCCTGCGCAAACCAGCCGTCTATTTCGTGCCTGAGGTCGGCGGAACGCCGGGACGTGCCTTCGTGATCGACAACGATATCGCCAAGATGGCTTTTGCGAATATCGGCATGACCGATGTGCTGGAGCCCTACGACAATTTTGAACAGCTTCTCAAGCGCCTCATTCCCTACGTGACGATGGGAAAGCGTCTCTGCAATCAACCTCCGGGAACCAATGTTTCCGGATCGGAACTCTAAGACGGGTAACACATGCTGCTGATCTATTGCCCATACTGTCAGGAAGAGCGCTCCGAGCTCGAATTCCGTGGCGCAGGTGACGCGCATATCGCGCGGCCCACCGACATCGCCTCGATCTCGGACGAGGAATTCGAAGCCTATTTCTTTCTGCGCGACAATCCGAAGGGGCTGATCTTCGAACGCTGGCGGCACATTCACGGCTGCGGGCGCTTCTTCAATGCAGCGCGCGATACAGTAACCGACAAGTTCATCATGACCTACAAGGCGGGTGAACCGAAGCCTGAGATCGGCGCGGCGGCCCAGCAGCATGGGCCCGTCGAAACATATGAAGCCGTGGAAGGAGAGGCGCAATGAGCGGCGTGAACCGTATCGCCGGCAAGGGGCGCCTGACACCGGCCAGAACCGCGCGCTTCAGCTTCGACGGCAAGAGCTATACGGCGCTCGAAGGCGATACCGTCGCCTCGGCGCTGATTGCCAACGGCGTGCATCTCGTCGGCCGTTCGTTCAAATATCACCGGGCCCGCGGTATTCTGTCTGCAGGGGCCGAAGAGCCGAACGCGCTGATCGACGTTGCCCGCGATACGGCGCGCAAGCAGCCGAACGTGCGCGCCACGGTGCAGGAAGTTTTTGACGGCATGATCGTCAACTCGCAGAACCGCTGGCCCTCGCTTGCCTTCGATGTCGGCGCGGTCAACAATCTGATGTCGCCGTTCTTCGCCGCTGGCTTCTACTACAAGACATTCATGTGGCCGCGCGCCGCCTGGAAACACGTGTACGAACCGCTCATCCGTCGTGCCGCCGGCCTCGGCGTCGCGCCGACGGAGGAGGATCCGGACCATTATGCCAGCCGCTATGCCCATTGCGACGTGCTGGTGGTCGGCGCCGGCGTGGCCGGGCTTTCGGCGGCGCTCGCCGCCGCCGAGACCGGTGCCCGGGTGATGCTTTGCGACGAGCAGGCGGAAGCGGGCGGGGCGTTGCGTTATGATACCGGCGTGACGATCGACGGACAGGACGGCAATAGCTGGGCACAGAAGGCCGTGGCGCGGCTGGAGGCGATGGACAATGTCGAAGTGCTGGTCCGCACGACCGCTTTCGGCTACTACAACCACAATTTCGTTGGTCTTGCCGAGCGCGTCACCGATCATGTCGCCAAGCCTTCCCGTGATCTGCCGCGCGAGCGGCTTTGGCAGGTCCGGGCAAAGCGCGTGATCCTCGCCACCGGCGCGATCGAGCGTCACATGGTGTTTCCGAACAACGATCGGCCGGGCATCATGCTGGCCTCAGCGGGGCGGATGTATCTCAATCATTACGGCGTCGCGGTCGGGGCCAAGGTCGGCATCTACACGGCGCACGACTCGGCCTATGAGGCGGCCTTCGATCTGAAGCGGGCTGGTGTTTCGATCGCCGCCATCGTCGATAGCAGGCAGGCGCCGGGAGCGGCGGTGCTGGCCGAGGCGCGTGCACTCGGTATTGATGTTCTGGCCGGCCAATCGGTCGTCAACACGGCCGGGCGGCTGCGCATCTCCTCGATGTCGGTGGCGCGCAACGGCGGCGGTTCGCCGCGCAAGATCACGGTCGATGCGCTGCTGGTTTCGGCCGGCTGGACGCCGTCGGTCCATCTCTTCTCGCAGTCGCGCGGCAAAGTGGCCTTCGATGCCGAAAGCCAGCGATTCCTGCCCGGCTCCTATGCCCAGGACTGCCTCTCGGTCGGCGCCTGCAACGGCACCGACGACCTGCAGCGGACGATCGAGGAGTCGCTTGCCGCCGGCGAGCTGATGGCGCAGGCCACCGGCAAAGGCAGCGACGCGAAGATCGCAATTTCGGCCGAGCAAGCCTATGACTGGACGGGCGGCATGATTGGTGCTGCCGAAGGCGCCGGGCCGAAGACCAACGCCAAGGCCTTCATCGATTTCCAGCATGACGTCTGCGCCAAGGATATCCGCCTTGCCGTGCGCGAGGGCATGCATTCGATCGAGCATATCAAGCGCTTCACGACCAACGGCATGGCCTCGGACCAGGGCAAGCTCTCCAACATGCATGGCCTGGCGATTGCCGCCGAAATGCTCGGCAAGGAAATCCCGCAGGTCGGACTCACCACTTTCCGGGCACCCTATACGCCGGTCACCTACGGTACGCTGATCGGCCATTCGCGCGGAGAACTGTTCGACCCGACACGCAAGACGCCGCTGCACGATTGGGAAGAAGCGCATGGCGCGGTCTTCGAGGATGTCGGCAACTGGAAGCGTGCCTGGTTCTATCCGAGGGCCGGCGAGAGCATGCATCAGGCGGTGGCTCGCGAATGCCGGACAGCACGCGAGGCGGCCGGTATCTTCGACGCCTCGACGCTCGGCAAGATCGAGGTGGTGGGGCCGGATGCGGCGGAATTCCTCAACCTGATCTACACCAATGCCTGGGACACGCTGAAGCCCGGCAAGGCCCGCTACGGCATCATGACTCGCGAGGACGGCTTCGTCTATGACGACGGTGTTGTCGGACGCCTGGCAAACGACCGTTTTCATGTGACGACGACGACCGGCGGCGCGCCGCGCGTTCTGCATCATATGGAAGATTACCTGCAGACGGAATTCCCGCATCTGAAGGTATGGCTGACCTCGGTGACCGAACAATGGGCTGTCATCGCCGTGCAGGGGCCGAAGGCGCGCGAGATCGTCGCGCCGCTGGTCGAAGGGCTCGATCTTTCGAACGAGGCATTCCCGCATATGAGCGTTGCCGAGTGCACGGTCTGCGGCGTGCCGGCGCGGCTCTTCCGCGTCTCCTTCACCGGCGAAACCGGCTTCGAAATCAATGTGCCGGCCGATTACGGCCAGTCGGTACTCGAAGCGGTCTGGGCCAATGCCGAACCGCTCGGCGCCTGCGTCTACGGCACGGAGACGATGCACGTTCTTCGCGCCGAGAAAGGCTACATCATCGTCGGGCAGGATACGGATGGGACCGTAACTCCCGATGATGCCGGACTTTCCTGGGCGGTTTCGAAGAAAAAGACGGATTTCGTCGGTATTCGCGGGTTGAAGCGGCCGGATCTCGTCAAGGACGGGCGCAAGCAGCTCGTCGGCCTCGTCACCACGGATCCGAAGCTGGTGCTCGAAGAAGGCGCGCAGATTGTCGCAAGCCCGAACGAGCCGAAGCCGATGACCATGCTCGGCCACGTCACATCTGCCTATTGGTCGGAAAATTGCGGCAGGTCGATCGCCTTTGCGCTCGTCGCCGGCGGCCGGGCGCGGATGGGCGAGACGCTCTATGTACCGATGCCGGACAGGACGATCGCCGTCGAGGTGACGGATCTGGTATTCTTTGACAAGGAAGGGGGCCGCATCCATGGCTGATGTCGCAATTCGCAAACCGGCGCTTGCCGGACGTCTCGGCGGCTCCGCAACGGTGCGGCTGACGACCGCTCCCACTGCCAGCCGGGTGGCGCTACGCGCGCCGGCGGAATCGCTCTCGGCACTTTCCTCTGCTCTTGGCCTGACATTGCCGGATGCCCCGAAGACATCCGGCCGGGCCGGCGCCCGATCGGCGCTCTGGATTGGGCCGGACGAGTGGCTGGTGATCGACGAGGCCAGTGCCGATCTGATGGCAACACTTTCGGGTGTCGGCACGCTGCATTCGGCGACCGACGTTTCCCACCGCAATCTCGCGATCATCGTCTCGGGACCGGGTGCTGAGGCGACGCTTTCGGCCGGCTGCCCGCAGGATCTGTCGCTTTCTTCCTTTCCGGTCGGGGCTGCATCGCGCACCGTTTTCGGCAAGGCGGAAATTGTGCTTTTCCGCACGGAGGAAGACACGTTCCGGGTGGAATGCTGGCGGTCGTTTTCGGATTATGTCTTCGGGCTGCTGAACGAGGCGGCTGAAGACGTGGGGCACTGAGCCTCAGCGAATCGCCGGCGTGCGCTCATTCAAGAGGTAAACGAATGCTGCACCATGCCTCGCTCGGCGTTTCCGATATCGAGCGGTCGGCGGCATTTTACGATGCTGCCCTTGCCGCGCTCGGTTATATCAGGGTCTGGGACGATATCAGGCCGGGGCAAACAGGGCAGGCAATCGGCTACGGCCTTCCCGGCGGCGGGGACAAACTGGCGATCAAGCATCGTCCGGACGGCCAGCGTGCGCCTGGCCCGGGTTTTCATCTGGCGTTTGCCGCGCCGAGCCGCCAGGCAGTCGATCAGTTTTATGCGGTGGCAATCGCGCAAGGCGGCAGTGACAATGGCCGTCCCGGCCTGCGGCCCCATTACGGTGAGCACTATTATGCGGCGTTCGTCATGGATCCCGACGGACACGCGCTCGAAGCCGTGTTCAATTCGGCCGAGTAACAAAAGCAGTTTTGCTCAAACGTCGTCGGGACGGTCCTTCGGGTCGAATTGGATGATGGTGATCCACTTTGCTGTCAGCGCCGGCTTCTTCTCGTTTTCGATCTCGATCGTGACGTCATAGGTGGTCATCAGCATGCCGGCGCCGCGGAAGCGGGCTTCGGCGAGCAGGAAGCGGCCGCGGACGCGGGCGCCGCTTTTCACCGGCGTCATGAAGCGGACGCGGTCGAAGCCGTAATTGATGCCGAGGGTCTGCTCGCGCACTTTCGGCAGACAGTTGTAGTTCATCGTCGACAGCAGAGACAGTGTCAGGAAGCCATGGGCGATGGTTCCTCCGAAGGGACTCTCGGCCGCCGCTCGCTCAGGATCGACGTGGATGAACTGATGGTCGTCAGTCGCCGACGCGAAGGCGTCGATCATCGTCTGGTCGACGGTGACCCAATCCGAAAGGCCCGTTTCCATGCCGATCAATCCCCGCACGTCGGAGAGTGAAATTTCCGTGACCATGAATTCCTCGTGAAACAAGCCGCTGCGGCAAAGCCTTATCGTGCATTTGTGACGATTGCGACAAGGATTTGGGTGAGGGAGGGGAGGCGGTCAATTTTCTACGAAAAAGGCGACGGAGCGTGGCTCGACGGTTACGGGGCCAGTAGTTTTCTTTGCTCCATCCGACGTCAACTGGCGCCAGCCCGGTTCGCCCGTAGAGGGAAGCGTGAAAAATTGGCGGTTCCCCGAGCGGTTGAAAAGCACGCCAAGCCGGGTCTGCCTGCCGCGCGCGGAGCGGTCGCCGGTCGATAGTAACATTCCGAGGGTGGAAAGCGACGGCGTCTTCCATTCGGCAACGGTCATCGGCTCGCCGGAAAGCGAAATCCATTCGACATCGCCATTTCCCGCCAGGAAGCCCATTTCGGAAAAGACGGTGAAGCGGCGACGCAACCCTGCAACGAAGGCAGTATGGGCGATGAGACCCTCGTCCAACGCCTTCCAGTCCAGCCAGGTGATCTCGTTGTCCTGGCAATAGGCGTTGTTGTTGCCGTGCTGACTGCGGCCGCCCTCATCGCCCGCCGTCAGCATGATGCTGCCGCGGGTGGCAAAGAGCGTTGATATCAGCGCCATCACATCGTCCTGGCGACGCTTGCGGATCGTCGGGTAGACGGTTTCTCCCTCGACGCCGGTGTTCCAGGAGTGGTTCTCATTATGGCCGTCACGATTGTGTTCGCCGTTGGCGTCGTTGTGCTTTCCGGCATAGGAGACGAGATCGATCAGCGTGAAGCCGTCATGGGCGGCGAGGAAATTGACGCTGCGCGTTTCCTTGCCGTCGTTGCGGGAGAAGATGTCGGAGGAGCCGGCGAGGGCGGTTGCCAGCGAGCCGGTCTTCCAATCGTCTCCGCGCCAGTAGCAGCGCAGGTCGTCGCGAACCCGGTCGTTCCATTCAAGGAAGGGCAACGGGAAATTGCCGAGCTGGTAACCGCCCGGGCCGATATCCCAGGGTTCGGCGATCATGATCCGGTCGGCCAGCACATCGTCGGCCAGGATCGCGGCAAGTGTTCCGCCGTCGCGCTCGAAGCCTGTCGCGGTGCGTCCGAGCACTGGGGCGAGATCGAAGCGAAAACCGTCGATGCCGGCGTTGAGCACAAAGTGGCGCAGACTGTCGATGACGAGGCGGCGGACCTTAGGATGATCGCAGGCGAGCGTGTTGCCGGTGCCCGTGTCATTGACGAGTTCGCCCGGCCAATTCTGGGCGTGGCGATAATAGTGCAGGTTGTCGAGTCCGCGCAGCGACAGCGTCGCGCCGTAGCGGTCGCTCTCGCCGGTATGGTTGAAGACGAGGTCGAGGATGACGGCGATGCCTTCGGCATGGAGAGCCGCGACCGTCTCGCGCAATTCCGTCATGCCGCCGGGGACGAGCCGCGGATCGAGCGCCATGAAGGCAACGGGATTGTAGCCCCAGCCGTTGGTAAGGCCGAGCGGCGGCAGGTGGCGTTCATCGATCCAGGCGGTTATCGGCATCAGTTCGACGGCATCGACCCCGATCCGCTTCAGATGCGCGACAACGGAGGGATGGGCAAGCGCTGCGACCGTGCCGCGCTGGGCCTCCGGCACGTCGGGATGGAGAATGGTGAAGGGCCGCACCGCCACCTCATAGATAAAGCCGCCCGGTTTGAAGAGCGGCTTGCTGATCGCGGCTGGGGTATCGGTGGTGACGATCGCCTTCGGCATCAGATCCTGGCTGTCCTCGCCATAGATGCCGAGGCGGGGATCATAGCGGAACGGCCTATCGATCTCCTTGGCGTAGGGATCGATCAGCAGTTTGGAAGGATCGTACCAGAGGCCGTTGTCGGGCGCGTAGATACCGTCGGCGCGATAGCCGTAGCGCGCGCCCGCCTTCAGTCCGTCGACAAACAGATGATGGATGTGGTCGCTGTCGCGCGCCATCGGCAGGCGCGCGAATTCCCTGTTGCCGTCATCCTCGAAGAGGCAGAGTTCGATCTGTGCGGCATGATGCGACCACACGGCAAATTCGACGCCGGTCTCGAAGACGATCGCGCCGGCTTGCGCCGAACTGCTTCCCCGCATGTTCCCCCCGGATCAGGTGATCACGGTTGGCGCGTCGCGTCCCGTGCGTTCCCGAATGCTGGCAATGCTTTCGGCGGCCGCGATCAGATCGGCGAGCGCTTCCTGCGTTTCGATGTTGTGGCGAGTCGAATCCGGCTCGTAGCGCTCGATATAAACACGCAAGGTTGCGCCAGACGTGCCGGTGCCGGACAGACGGAAGACGACGCGGGAGCCGCCCTCGAAGAGCACGCGGATACCCTGATGTTCGCTCACCGATTTGTCGATCGGGTCGTGATAGGCGAAGTCGTCGGACTTCTCGACCTTCAGGTTGCCGAAGCTCTTGCCGGGCAGGGTGGAAAGCTGGCTGCGCAGATTGTCCACCAGGCCGTTTGCGGCATCGGTGTCGAGGCCTTCGTAGTCGTGGCGTGAATAATAGTTGCGGCCGTAGGTCTGCCAGTGCTGGGTGACGATATCGGCGACGCTCTCGCCACGCACGGCAAGAATGTTCAGCCATAGCAGCACGGCCCAGAGGCCATCCTTTTCGCGGACGTGACTGGAGCCGGTACCGGAGCTTTCCTCACCACAGATCGTCGCCATGCCGGCGTCGAGCAGGTTGCCGAAGAACTTCCAGCCGGTCGGCGTTTCATACATGCCGATGCCGCGCTTTTCGGCGACACGGTCGGCCGCGCCTGATGTCGGCATGGAGCGGGCGATGCCGGCAAGGCCGCCCGAATAGCCGGGGGCGAGATTGGCATTGGCGGCAAGGATCGCCAGGCTGTCGGAAGGGGTGACAAAGATGCCGCGGCCGATGATGAGGTTGCGGTCGCCGTCGCCGTCGGAGGCGGCGCCAAAATCGGGCGCGTCATCGCCCATCATCTCATCGAAGAGTTCCTTGCAGTGAACCGGGTTCGGATCGGGATGATGACCGCCGAAATCCGGCAGCGGCATGAAGTTGCGCACCGAACCCGAGGGAGCGCCGAGACGATTTTCGAAGATTTCCTTGGCATAGGGGCCGGTGACGGCGCTCATCCCATCGAAGGCAATGCGGAAGCCAAGGCTGATCAGATTGCGGATGGCGCCAAAATCGAACAGTTCTTCCATCAGCGCGGCATAGTCCTCGACCGGGTCGATGACCGAGAGGATCGTGCCGCCGGGAAGCTCGTCCTTGCCGATGCGGTCGAGATTGACGTCTGCGAAATCAGCAATCTTGTAGCTGTCGATCGTCTTGGAGCGCGCATAGATCGCGTCGGTGATCTTTTCCGGCGCCGGGCCGCCATTGTTGATGTTGTATTTGATGCCGAAGTCTTCGGTCGGGCCGCCGGGATTGTGGCTGGCGGAGAGGATGATGCCGCCGAAAGCCTTGTATTTGCGGATGATGTGGGAAGCGGCCGGCGTCGACAGGATGCCGCCCTTGCCGACCATGACCTTGCCGAAGCCGTTGGCCGCGGCCATTTTGACCGCCTTCTGGATGACCTCGCGATTGTAGTAGCGTCCGTCGCCGCCAATGACGAGGCACTTGCCCTGATAGCCTTCCAGCGAATCGAAGATCGACTGGATGAAGTTCTCCGCATAGTTCGGCTGCTGGAAGACCGGGACCTTCTTGCGCAGGCCCGACGTGCCGGGTTTCTGGTCCAGATAGGGCGTGGTGGGGACGGACTTGATCATTTTAGTTCACATGCCTTTCGAGACGAGGCTTGAATAGAGGGCAGCGTAGCGTTCGGCGCTCTTCTCCCAGGAGACATCCGATTTCATGCCCTGCTTTTGCAATTGGGTCCAGAGTTTTCGGTCCTGATAAAAATGCATCGCACGGCGGATTGCCTGTAGCATGCCTGTTTCGGTTACGGGTGCAAATTGTATGCCGGTTGCGACTTTCGCCGCAAGTGCGGCGTGATTGGCGTCGATCACCGTGTCATTCAAACCGCCGGTGCGGGCGACGATCGGCACGCAGCCGTAACGCAGGCCGTAAAGCTGGGTCAGGCCGCAGGGTTCGAAGCGCGAGGGGATGATGATCGCATCGCAGCCGGCCTGCATCAGGTGCGACATCGGCTCGTTATAGCCGATCGAGACGCCGATGCGGCCGGGATGGCGGCTGGCGGAGGCGAGCAGCGCGCCTTCAAGTGCAGCTTCGCCGGAGCCGAGCACGACGAGCTTGCCGCCCATGGCGACGATCTCATCGGCGACATTGGCGACGATATCCATGCCCTTCTGCCAGGTGAGACGGCTGATGACGCAGAAGATCGGGGCGTCGTCATTATCGAGGCCGAAGAATTCGGCGATCGACCGACGGTTCTCCTCGCGGTTCTTCAGCGTCGTCGGGCCGTAATGGGTGTGGACGACAGGATCGGTCGCCGGGTTCCAGATATCGGTGTCGATGCCGTTGACGATGCCGTGCAGATCGTCGATGCGGCTGGCGATGACGCCCTCGAGCCCCATGCCGAATTCCGACGTCAGAATCTCATCGGCATAGGTTGGGCTGACCGTCGTGATCGCATGCGCAGTCTTGAGGCCGCCTTTGAGGAAGCCGATCGTGCCGTAATATTCGATGCTTTCGGTGGCGAAGGCATGGGCAGGCAGGCGTAGGCCGGGAAAGATCTCGGAACCGAACTGGCCCTGGAAGGCGATGTTATGAATGGTCAGTACGCTCGGCAGTTCCCGCGTCGGATAATAGCGCATATAGACCGACGTCAGCGCCGCCTGCCAGTCGTGGGTGTGGACGAGATCCGGCCGCCAGCCGGGCAGCAGGCCGGCGGCGATCTCGGAGGCGGCGAGTGACAGGGCGGCGAACCGACGCCAGTTGTCGGGATAGTCCTTGCCGAGCGGATCGAGATAGGGCCCGCCCGGCCTGTCGTAATAGGCCGGCGCATCGAGGATGAGCAGATCGAGCCCCTCGTGCTGGACCTCGAGCACGGTCGCCCGCTCACCGAGCAGGTCGGGGAATTCGAGCCTGACGACCGGGTCGCGAATGACCTTTATGACGGCGGGATAGCCGGGCAGAAGGGTCTTGGTCTCGACCCCGAAGGCTTTCAGAGCAATCGGCAGGGCGCCGGACACATCGGCCAGACCCCCTGTCTTGATCAAAGGGAAGACTTCGGACGAAACCGAAAGAACTTTCATAAGTTAGATATCCAGCTTGTCGATCATCGGTTGGGTGATCAGGCAGATGCCGCTTTCCGTCCGCCGGAAGCGCTTGGCATCGAGCTCGGGATCCTCGCCGACGACCAGACCTTCCGGAATGACGACGCCATGGTCGATCACCACATTCTTGAGCTGCGCGCGCCGCCCGATCTTCACGTTCGGCAGGATGACCGCCCCTTCCATCTTGGAGAAGGAGTTGGCCCTGACACCCGTGAAGAGCAGGCTGTTGTTGAGCATGGCGCCCGAGATGATACAATCGCCTGACACAACGGAGGAGGTGGCCGAGCCGCGGCGATCCTCGTCGTCATGGACGAATTTCGCCGGCGGGGTGATCTCGGCATAGGTCCAGATCGGCCAGGACTTGTCGTAGATATCAAGCTCCGGAACGATCGCCGTCAGGTCGATATTGGCTTGCCAATAGGCGTCGATCGTGCCGACGTCGCGCCAGTAGGGTTCGTGCTCGAAATCCGAACGGACGCAGGACTTGGCGAAGCGGTGAGCGACCGCCTTACCGTTCTTGACGATATAGGGGATAATGTCCTTGCCGAAGTCGCGGCTCGAGGTCGGGTCGGCGGCGTCGCGACGTAGCGCATCGAGCAGGAACTTGGTGTGGAAGACGTAGATGCCCATCGAGGCGAGAGCGAAATCCGGCTTGTCGGGAATGGGCGGCGGATCGGCCGGTTTCTCGACGAAGGCGATGATCTCGTCCTTGTCGTTGACATGCATGACGCCGAAGCCGACCGCTTCCATGCGCGGCACTTCCAGGCAGCCGATGGTGACGTCGGCGCCGGAATCGACGTGCTGCTGCAGCATCCATTCGTAGTCCATCTTGTAGACGTGGTCGCCCGCAAGGATGACCATGTATTCGACGCCGTAATCCTGGATGATGTCGATGTTCTGATAGACGGCGTCGGCCGTGCCCTCGTACCATTGCGTCTCGGAGACGCGCTGGCTGGCGGGCAGGATATCGAAGCTCTCGTTGCGCTCAGGGCGGAAGAAGTTCCAGCCGCGCTGCATGTGACGGATCAGCGAGTGCGCCTTGTATTGCGTCGCGACGCCAATGCGGCGGATGCCGGAATTCAGGGCGTTCGACAGGGCGAAATCGATGATGCGGGCCTTGCCGCCAAAATAGACGGCCGGCTTGGCACGCCGGTCGGTGAGTTCCTTGAGACGGCTTCCCCTACCGCCCGCCAGGACATAAGCCATTGCATCGCGGGCAAGTGGCTGAACGCGTTTTTCTACCATTTTCTCCTCCCACCAGTCACTAATTTTCAGGTTCAAGCATGATTGTCGCCAAGGGCGGCAAGGTAATCGAGCAGGTGATGTTGCCGCCGGCATCGACGGCCTGCACGCGCCCGCCGTTGCCCTTGCCGCTACCGCCGTAAATGTCGGCATCGGTGTTCAGGATTTCCCGCCAGCGGCCTGCGGACGGCAGGCGGATCGAGTAGTTCTCGCGGTAGACAGGGGTGAAATTGGTGATGACGGCGACCGGCTTCTGGCCCGGCGCCTTGCGCAGCCAGGCAAAGACGGAATTCTGGTGGTCATCGGCGACCAGCCATTCGAAACCTTCGCCCTCGCAGTCACGCTCATGCAGTGCCGGCTTGCTGCGATAGGTGAAATTGAGGTCGCGCACCAGACGCCGCATGCCCTCGTGCATGCGATACTGAAGCAGGTTCCAGTCGAGCGACTTCTCCTCGCTCCACTCGCTCCACTGGGCGAATTCCTGGCCCATGAACAACAGCTTCTTGCCGGGATAGCCCCACATATAAGCGTAGTAGGCGCGCAGATTGGCGAATTTCTGCCAGTCGTCGCCCGGCATTTTGGCGATCAGCGAGCCTTTTCCGTGAACAACCTCGTCATGCGAGAGCGGCAAGACGAAATTTTCCGAATAGGCGTAGAGCAGGCCGAAGGTGAGCTCGTTGTGGTGGTGCCCGCGGTAGATCGGATCGCGGCTCATGTAGCTCAGCGTATCGTGCATGAAGCCCATATTCCACTTGAAGCCGAAGCCGAGGCCGCCTTCATGCACGGGCTGCGAGACCTTCGGCCAGGAGGTCGATTCCTCGGCAATGGTCATGACGTTGGAATGATTGCCGTAGAGGCGGATGTTGAGATCCTGCAGAAAACGGACCGCTTCGAGGTTCTCGTTGCCGCCATATTCGTTCGGGATCCATTCGCCGTGCTTGCGGGAATAATCAAGGTAGAGCATCGAGGCGACGGCATCGACACGCAGACCATCGAGATGGAATTTTTCGGCCCAGTAGAGCGCGTTGTTGACGAGATAGGAAACAACCTCGGTGCGGCCGAAATTGTAGATCGCCGTGCTCCAGTCCGGGTGGAAGCCCTTGCGCGGGTCTTCGTGCTCGTAGAGTGCCGTGCCGTCGAACCAGCCGAGGCCATGCTCGTCGGTCGGAAAATGCGCCGGCACCCAGTCGAGGATGACGCCGATGCCGACCTTGTGGCAGCCATTGACGAAACGGGCGAAACCCTCCGGCTCGCCGAAACGCGCGGTCGGCGCGTAGAGGCCGGTCGTCTGGTAACCCCAGGAGGGGTCGTAGGGGTACTCGGTGATCGGCAGGAATTCGATATGGGTGAAGCCCATGTCGGCGCAATAGGGGATGAGGCTGGAGGCGAGCTCGTCCCAGGACAGCATCGTGCCGTCCTGCCGGCGTTGCCAGGAGGCGGCATGCACCTCGTAGATCGAGATCGGTTGGCGGCGCTTGTCGGTCTCGCGCCAGTGCTTCAGATGGGCCTCGTCTTCCCACTCCTGGACCAGTTCGGCGGCGGCGATGGAGGCGGTCTTCGGTCGGAGCTCGCTGCGCCGCGCGAAGGGATCGGCCTTCAGCGGCAGCAATACGCCGTCCTGGCCGCGGATTTCGAACTTATAGGCGACGCCGATCGGTACGTCAGGGGCAAAGATTTCCCAGATGCCGCTATCGGAGCGGAAGCGCATCACATGGCGACGGCCGTCCCAATTGTTGAAATCGCCGACGACAGAGACGCGCTGCGCATTCGGCGCCCAGACGGCGAAATGGATGCCCTGGGCGCCGTCATGCTTGATGAGATGGGCGCCCATCTTGTCGAATAGGCGCAGGTGCGAACCCTGGCGGGCGAAATAATCGTCCATCGGTCCGAGCACCGGACCGAAACTATAGGGATCGGTGACTGCCCATTCGGCATCGCCGCGCCGGGCGCGGTAACGCACCGGCTGGAGCTTCGTGAGGGAAACCGGGCCGGCAAAGACGCCTTCGGCATGGAGCTGTTTCAGCTCGCCGATGACGCTGCCGTCGAGCGTCATGGCGGTCACCTCCTCCGCGCCCGGGATGAAACACCGGGCAACGAAGGCGTCACCGGCCTGGTGCACACCCAGGACGGCAAAGGGATTGGAATGCGAGCCGGCAAGGATCGCCGTGATTTCATCTGCCGAAATTTCCCAGGAAAGCTTTACTTCAGGGACGGTCTTCGGCGTTTTCATCCGGCTCTCCAGATTTCGTCTGCATATTGCCTGATGGTTCGGTCGGAAGAGAACCAGCCCATTCGCGCCGTATTGTTGATCGTCTTGGTGTACCAGGCGGACTGGTTGGTCCAGATCTGGTCGACTTCCCGCTGGGCCTGGGCATAGGCGTCGAAGTCGGCAGCGACCATGAACCAGTCATGCGAATAGATGCCGTCGATCAGCGCCGTGTAGCGATTGCGGTCATCGGGCGAGAAGACGCCGGAACCGATAGCGGCAAGCGCCTGGGCGAGTTCGCGCGATCCCTCGATGATGGCGCGGGGATTGTGGCCATCACTGCGGACCTTCGACACCTCGTCGGCCTTGAGGCCGAAGATGACGATGTTGTCCTCGCCGACATTGTCGCGCATCTCGACATTGGCGCCATCGAGCGTGCCGATCGTCAGCGCGCCATTGAGGCCGAACTTCATGTTGCCCGTGCCGGACGCTTCCATGCCGGCGGTCGAGATCTGCTCCGAGAGGTCAGCGGCCGGAACCATGACTTCGGCGAGCGAGACATTGTAGTTCGGCACGAAGACGATTTTCAGCAGGCCGCGTACCGACGGATCGTTGTTGATCGTGCGCGAGACGTCGTTGATCAGCTTGATGATGAGCTTGGCATTGTAATAACTTGGCGCCGCCTTGCCGGCGAAGAGTTTCACGCGCGGCACCCAGTCAAGCTCGGGATGCGAGCGGATCTGGTCATAGAGCGCGACGGCCTCGATGATGTTCAGCAGCTGGCGCTTATATTCGTGGATACGCTTGATCTGGATATCGAACATCGCCGACGGATCGAGCTTCACACCCATGCGGCTGGCGACCAGGTTGGAGAGTGCCACCTTGTTGGCGCGCTTTACCGCTGCGAACTTCTGCTGGAAAGCCGGATCGGAGGAATGCACGTCGAGCGCACGCAGCTTCTCGGCATCATCGAGGAATTCGTCGCCGATCGCCTCGCGGATCAGGCCGGTGAGACCGGGATTGCACTGCTGCAACCAGCGGCGCGGCGTGATGCCGTTGGTCTTGTTGTTGATGCGGTCGGGATAGAGCTTGTGCAGGTCGGCGAAGACTGTGACCTTCATCAGGTCGGTGTGCAGGGCCGAGACGCCGTTGATCGAATGCGAGCCGACGAAAGCCAGGTTGCCCATGCGCACGCGGCGATCGCCGCTTTCATCGATCAGCGAGATCGAGCGGATTTCCCCATCGGAGAAGTTCTTGCCCTTGCGGGCATCGATCAGGATCTTGGCATTGATCGCATAGATGATCTGCATATGGCGCGGCAGCAGACGCTCGAACAGCGGTACCGCCCAGCTTTCCAGCGCTTCGGGCAGAAGCGTGTGGTTGGTGTAGGAGAAGGTATTGCGGGTGATTTCCCAGGCTTGATCGAAATCCATCCCGTGTACGTCGCAGAGCAGGCGCACGAGTTCGGCAACCGAGACGGCGGGGTGGGTGTCGTTCAGCTGGATCGCCACCTTGTCCGGCAGCGAGGTGAAATCGTCATATTGCTGCAGATGGCGGCGCAGGATGTCCTGCAGTGAGGCCGACGAGAAGAAGAATTCCTGGCGCAGACGCAGTTCCTGGCCGGCCGGGGTGGCGTCGGCAGGATAGAGAACGCGGGTCAGGCTTTCGGCCTTGTTGCTTTCGCGGAGCGCGCCGATGTGGTCGCCGGCGTTGAAGGCATCGAGCAGGATCGGATCGATCGGTTGCGCCGACCAGAGGCGCAGCGTGTTGACGCGCTTGCCGCGCCAGCCGACGGCCGGCGTGTCGAAGGCGGCGGCAATGACGCGCTCGGCCGGTTTCCAGACGTAGCGCGGCTGGTCGTCATGGGTGGTGATGAATTCGACGGCGCCGCCGAAGCCGATTTCATAGGAGCTTTCTCGGCGCTCGAATTCCCAGGGATTGCCATGGGCGAGCCAGTTTTCCGGCAGTTCCACCTGCCAGCCGTCGGCCAACTGCTGGCGGAAGAGGCCGTGAACGTAGCGGATGCCATAGCCATAGGCCGGAACGTCGACCGTCGCCATGCTCTCCATGAAACAGGCAGCCAGACGGCCGAGGCCGCCGTTGCCGAGTGCGGCATCCGGCTCCAGGCCGGCAATGACGTTGACGTCGACGCCGAGCGAGGCGAGCGCATCGCGCACCTCCTCCATCAGGCCGAGGTTGGAAACGGCGTCGCGCATCAGGCGGCCGATCAGGAATTCAAGAGAAAGATAATAGACGCGCTTGGCGCCGGTTGCATAAACCTCGCGGGTAGACGCCATCCACCTGTCGATGATGCGGTCGCGCACTACCAGGATCGTCGCCGTCAGCCAGTCATGTGGCTTTGCCACCTTGGCGTCCTTGCCGATGCGGTAGGTCAGACGTTCGATGATTTCTTCAGCGAGAATTTCCGGCCTTGAACTGCGAGGGGCGGGGGAGGGGATGATCGGCTTGGAAACAGTGTTCATCGTCAGGTCTCGCCAATTTTAATTTTGTTTCAGGATGTTATGCCTGATTCAATCAATTTGTCGCTTGCGCAGCCGACAGTTTATGCATCGTTACTAAGCACTTGCAACAAGGGATTTGGGCAAACGAAAAATTTGCGAAACCTTCATATTCACACGGGTTGAGGGGGTTGATTTCAATCGCTTTTCTCGATCTGATGGGCCGAACGAGGATAACGAAAAGCCGCTCCGGTTTGTTCCGCAGCGGCTTTTTTGTTCGGCTTTTCGCCGGGACCGATCGTCAGTTCGTCAGGCGCGTCAGCTGTGCGGAGGCCTTCGCTCCGATCGCTTGAAAAGCGGCCAGGAGGTCTTCCATCTTTTCCGCCTGGAAATAATGCGCGTCATCGGAGGCGCAGTAATGCAGCAGCGCCTGCCCGCCCGCGGGTGCCATGAAGGCGATCGTATAGATTTCGATGCCCTTGGACTTGGCGGCGTCGCATGTCTTCTTGGTCGCGGTGTCGTAGGAACGGCCGCCGCTGCTATCATTGTTATTGTCGCCGTCTGTCATAAAAACGATGTACTTCTTGGGCACTTGCCCGGTCTTCTGCTGGTGGGCGGCGTCTTCGGCGTCATTGCCCGCGGCGTTCTTGGCGGTGAGAGACGTGTAAGCCGTATTCACCGCGCCGCTTGAATTCGTGCCACCTCCCGACTGAAGCGCGTTGACATAGCCGGTGACAGCGGTAGTTCCCCAAGCGAGCTTGCTCGCCGTGTACTCAACGAGATCGTAGGATACCGCGCCTGTGCGTACATATTCGGCATTGGGATCCGCGCTATTGAGCTGATCAAAAAGATTGCCGGCGGCGAGCTTCAGTGCTTCTATTTTTGTATAATAACGCGTACGCGTGCCGGTGCAGGTGTCGTAGATTGTCGTCTTACCGTTTTGGTTGAGGTGAGGGTTGCATTTATAGGTGTATGATTCCGTCGTGACGGTGGCGGTAGGATCTCCCATTGACCCCGATTTATCGAGTGCGAGGAACATAGAGATCGAGCCTTGGGTCTGTGAATGCCCGCCGACCGTCGTGCCAGAGGTCGAGAGATGCTGTGTCTTGAAGCCAACCGCCTGCATCAGCGGATTGACCGTGAGGTCGTAACTCGGCGAAACCGTTACTTGGTAGGATGTCGATTTGCCCGATGTCGTTGTTTGGACATTCACGCCCGTTGAGCTCTTGATATCGGTGCCGCTCTGCAGGTAATTCGCCATCTGCCCCGCGACGAAATTCCGTGCAAACGTTTCGGCCTCAGCGGTTGAGATCGTGCCGTTCGCCAGCGCGGTGGCGGTTGCGAGCGCCGCCGAATCGGCTGCTTCCTGCAACTGCTGTTTCGACAGCAGCATATCGCCCACCTGGATCGCCATGCCGGCCGCCCCAAAAAGGACGGGCAGCAGGATCGCCGTCATCATTCCGAAATTACCGCCACGGTCGCCAAGCATGCGACGCAGGCAGGGATTTTGCAAAAAGGAGGTGCTCATCATGTTCACCCAACTGGAGGCCCTGTGAGGTGATATTAGCCACGCCCCTCCTTTCCGCTGTCCTTACGGCGTCAATAGAATTTTAACGAATCGTCGGATTTTTCCAGTTTTGGGATTATTTTAGCGGGATCACGTCGACCGCCTGGACGGCGCGTTGGCCGCCATAGCTTTTCAATACGCCGATGACGGGAACGACGTCGGAATAGTCGCGGCCATAGGCGACGACGATGTGGTCCGTGCCGGCGGGGATGTTGTTGGTCGGATCGAGCTCGATCCAGCCGATCGTCTCACCACACCAGATCCGCACCCAGGCATGCATGGCGTCCGCTCCTTCCAGCCGTTCCTTGCCGGGGGGTGGGATGGTGCGCAGGAAACCGGAGACGTAGCCGGCCGGAATGCCGAGGCTTCGGAGCGCCAGGATCATGATGTGGGTGAAATCCTGGCAGACGCCGCGCTTCAACTTGAACGCCTCGAGCGGCGTCGTGTCCACCGTCGTCGCGTCGGGGTCGTAGGTGAAATCCTTGTTGATGCGGGCACAGAGCGCATGGGCGATCTGCATCGCCGTCAGCTCAGGCATGGCGCAGCTTCGCGCATAGTCCGCGATCTCGCGCGCTTGGGTCAGGCGCGGGCTGTCGCCAAGGAAATGGTGCGGCGAATCCGGCGCCAACGACCAGATGCCTGATATCTCCTCCGGCAAGTCGGCAAGCAACGGCGAGAAATCGGCGGCGATCGGCTGGCTTTCCACCTGCACGCGGGCTTGCATGCGAATGTCGAGCGTCTCGTGCGGCGCGCGCAGCATGAAGGAGGTGGTGGGATGATGGAAGAAATCGACGAAATGTGACTGCTCGTCCGGCGTCGGCGAGATGGTGATCGAGCCGGCGACCAGGCGCTGCCGGTTGGGCAGCGACAGCGGCATCAGGCGCATGACGTGGCGGGCGCCGGAGGCCGGCACGTCGTAGATGTAACCCATGTGGAGGGAGAGATCGTAGAGCATCGCCGTCACCCGAGATAGGTCTGGGCGAGCAGATCGGAAAGCTGCTCCAATTCGCGTTCGAGCCGTTGATAGACCTCGACCCCCATGCCCTCCGGCGTCATCACCGCCAGGCCGGAATGGAGCCGCATCGCCTCGCGGTAGAAGGGCGACATCTGGCCGTTGATCAGGGCATTCGGCAGCTGCTCGACCTCGTGATGGATCTCGTTCACCTGGAAGAGGACCGAGCGGGGGTTAAGGGGGTCGAGCGCCAGCAAGTCGGTGACGGTCAGCCGCGCCGTGTTGACGTTGTAGCGGCGGCGGTGGGTCATGACGCTGTCGCCGATCTCGAGCAGCATGTCGAGGGCGCCGTCAGGCGCTTCCGGGCCGGACATGTGGCCGAGCAGGCGCGTCATGTGCAGGCCGCGCTCGATATAGCGTCCGAGCGAGAGGAAGCGCCAGCCGGTGAAGCGGTACATGTTCTCGTGCACAAGGCCGGCGAAGCCCGCGAGTTTACGCAGAAGGATCGTCATCGCATGGCTGGCATCGTCGCCGGCAGCGACGGTGACGTGAAAGCGGCGGGCGGTCTTGGCGAGATCGTTGAGTGCCAGCCAGCCGTCCGGCGAGAAACGGTCGCGGATGTTGCTCGCCGAATAGACGGCGCTGTCGATGTTGCGCAAAAGCGTTTCCGGCACGGCCTCGGCGGTATCGATATCGACGGCCGTGAGATACTCGGAGACATCGGCGAGCAGCGGCTGGTTCGGATCGGCAGCTTCGGCGTAACGCGCATGCCAGGCGCGCAGGATGCGCAGCGCCCCTTCGGCGCGTTCGATGTAGCGGCCGAGCCAGAACAGATTATCGGCTGCTCGGCTCGGCAGGCTGCCCGGCATGTTGCGGGTGAAGCTGCCCTCGGCCGGCAGCAGCGTGTGGCGCTCGACCGGCTTGTCACTGACGATCCAGACGTCGGCGGCCGCTCCGCCCGACTGCATGGCGATGGCTGCGACATCGGCGCCGGAGCCGATTCGGGCAAACCCGCCGGGCATGATCTGCCAGCCATTTGCGGTGCGGGCGGCGAAGACGCGCAGCGACATCGGCCGCGGCACGAGCTTGCCGTCAACCCAGGCCGGCGTCGTCGACAGCGTGACGACCTCCTGGCCGACCAGTTTCGGGCCATCCGAATTTAGCCAGTCGGTGATGGAATCCCTGGCGGTGGCACGCAGCGAGGAGCCGAGCACGGATTCGCCGTTGTCGTCGAAGAAGGGCGCCCGGGAATAGGCCGGGCCGATGACCATCTTCTCGATGTTCTTTGCGACGTGCTCACGCTCTTCCTTCTGGCCGCACCACCAGGTGGCGATCGAGGGCAGTTGCAGATCCTCCCCCAGCAGACGGTGGCAGATGGTCGGCATGAAGGCCAGAAGCGCCCGGGTTTCGAGAACGCCGGTGCCGAGCGCATTGACGATGGTGACGCTTTCGGCGCGCAGCGCTTCCACCAGGCCGGGCGTGCCGATATGCGAATTCTGGTTCAGCTCCAGCGGATCGGCAAAGGCCGAATCGAGACGGCGCCAGAGTACGCCGATCGGCTTCAGACCGGCGACGGTGCGCACCATGACGCGGCCCTTGACGACGGTCAGGTCCTCGCCCTCGAGCAGCATGAAGCCGAGATAGCGGGCGATGTAGGCGTGCTCGTAATAGGTCTCGTTGGCGGGGCCGGGCGTCAGCACGGCGATCCGGTCGTCGCCCGAATGTTTCATGCCCTGAAGCGCGTCACGGAAGGCGCCGAAGAAGGAAGCGAGGCGATGGACCGGGGTTTCGGCATAGATATCCGAGAAGGCCCGGGTTGTCGCGACGCGGCTTTCCAGCGCGAAACCGGCGCCTGAGGGCGCCTGCGTCCTGTCGGCCAGCACCCACCAGTTGCCGTCAGGTCCGCGGCCGATCTCGAAGGCGCAGAAATGCAGATAATGGCCGGAGCCTGGCCGGATGCCGGCGAGCGGGCGCTGGAATTCGGGATTGGCGGCCATCAGCGCCGGCGGCAGGACGCCTTCCTCCACCAGTCGGTTGTCGCCGTAGATATCGGCAACGATCGCCTCCAGCAGGTCGGCGCGCTGGACGAGGCCCGCCGACAGTGTCTTCCATTCGCGCTCGTCGATCAGCACCGGGATATGCGAGATCGGCCAGGCGCGTTCGCCGGTGCCTTTGCTGCCATAGGCGCGGTAGAAGACTCCCGCATCCCGGAGGTAGCGGTCGGCGCGGGCGAAACGCTCGGCGAGATCCTTTTCCGGCATCGTGCTCAGATGCGAGAGGAAACGCTGCCAGACCGGGCGGACAGCGCCTTTGTTGTCGACCATCTCGTCGGCGGAACCAGGAAGCGGCGCATAGTCGAAGGCCGCATCCTTGACGATACGTTCCTCTGCCTCTCCCCTGCGCTCCGCTGCCGGCCTCTTACCCATCAAAATCCAGCCTTACCCCCGGCCCCAATCCTCGGCCTTAAATTCCGGCGGGCCGCCTCAAATCCAGCGTCAGCGGGAATTCAAGCGAACCTGTCTCGGCGCGCGGGATATAACCGCCCGCCGTATGTCCCCACGGCTCGAAGCGGGCGAGCCGCCTTGCTTCCGCCTCGTTGCCGTTGACCGGGAAGGTGTCATAGGTCCGGCCGCCCGGATGGGCAACATGATAGATGCAGCCGCCGATCGAACGCTTCGACCATGTATCATAAATGTCAAAGGTCAAAGGTGTGTTGATCGGCAGGACAGGATGCAGGCCGGAGGACGGTTGCCATGCCTTGTAGCGGACGCCGGCCACCGACACGCCGGCGGTGCCGGTCGGCGTCAGCGGCAGGGTGCGGCCATTGCAGGTGACGGTATAACGCGCGGTATTGCTGGTTTCGAGCCGCACTTGAAGGCGCTCGACGGAGCTGTCGACGTAGCGGACGGTACCGCCCGGCGCGCCTTCCTCGCCCATGACATGCCAAGGCTCCAGCGCCTGGCGCAGTTCCAGCTTCGAGCCCTCATATTCGACTTCGCCGCAGAAGGGGAAGCGGAATTCGAGCTGGGCCTTGAACCATTCCGGGCTGACGTCGAAGCCATTTTCACGAAGGTCGGCAAGCACGTCGAGGAAATCGGCCCAGACGAAATGCGGCAGCATGAAGCGGTCATGCAGGGTCGTACCCCAGCGGACGAATTTGCCGTCGACCGGGTTGACCCAGAAGCGGGCGATCAGCGCGCGCACCAGCAATTGCTGGGCAAGCGACATGCGTGCGTTCGGCGGCATCTCGAAGCCGCGGAACTCGATGAGGCCGAGCCGTCCGGTCGGGCCGTCGGGTGAGAACAGCTTGTCGATGCAGATCTCGGCACGGTGGGTGTTGCCGGTGACGTCGGTCAACAGATTGCGGAACAGGCGGTCGACGAGCCAGGGCAGCGGCTGCTGGCCGCGGCCGGGAGCGGCGATCTGCGCCATGGCGATTTCCAGCTCGTAGAGGCTGTCGTGACGAGCCTCGTCGATGCGCGGCGCCTGGCTGGTCGGGCCGATGAACATGCCGGAGAAGAGGTAGGAGAGCGAGGGATGGCGCTGCCAGTGGAGGACGACGCTCTTCAAGAGATCGGGACGTCGCAGGAAGGGGCTGTTGTTCGGATTGGCGCTGCCGACGACGACGTGGTTGCCGCCGCCGGTGCCGGTGTGGCGACCATCGATCATGAACTTGTCGGCGCCGAGCCGCGTCGCGCGCGCCTCCTCGTAAATCGCCGTGGTGATGTCGACGCAGTCCTTCCAGTTCGAGGCTGGATGAATATTGACCTCGATGACGCCGGGATCCGGGGCGACACGAATGACGTTGATGCGCTCGTCCTGCGGCGGCGGGTAACCTTCGATATGGACCGGAAGCTTGAGCTCGGCGGCGGCGTTTTCGGCAGCCGCGATCAGCTCGAGATAATCCTCGATGCGCTCGACCGGCGGCATGAAGACGCAGAGCCTGCCGTCGCGCGGCTCGACCGACATGGCGGTGCGCACGGCACCGCGGAGTTCACCGAGCGTCTGTTCGATCCGGCCGCGATTGCTCTCGTCGGCATGGAAAGAGGCTTCCGGCATGGCCCGGCCGGCCGGTACGAAGACATCTGGCAGCGGTCCGCGCGGGATCGTCGGATCGGCGGGGTGGATATAGGGATAACGCGCCGGGGGGACATAGGGCAACGTGCCGAGCGGCAGGCGATAACCGATCGGGCTGTCGCCCGGGACGAGGAAGATCTTGCCGCGGCGGGTGCGCCATTTCTCGCTGATCCAGACTCGGCTTTCCGCTGCCTTGGCGTTCCATGCCTGGACCGGAAGGACGTAACCGGTCGCGACGGTGAGGCCGCGGGCGAAAACGCGGGCGATGCGGTTGCGTTCCTCGGGATCCTTCAGCTTCGAATTTGCCGGATCGACATTTTCGGGAAGGTTGCCTTCCTTGATGATCCAGTCGGCCGGATCCTCATAGGCCGGCTGCACCATCTCAGGTTTGATCGCCAGTTCCTTTGCGATCGCCGTCAGGAGCTTCTCGGCATCCTCGGCGGTGACGCCGGTATCCTTGCCTTCGGCGGCGACCAGATCGAGGTTCTGCCAGACCGGCTTGCCGTCGCGGCGCCAGTAGAGCGAGAAGGTCCAGCGCGGCAGGCTTTCGCCCGGATACCATTTGCCCTGGCCGTAATGCAGGAAACCGCCGGGGGCGAAGCGTTCCTGCAGCTTGCGGATCAGGATGTCGGCCTTTTCGCGCTTGGTCGGGCCGACGGCGGCGGTGTTCCATTCCTCGGACTGGAAATCGTCGATCGAAACGAAGGTCGGCTCGCCGCCCATCGTCAGATGCACGTCCTCGGCTTCGAGGACACGATCGACCTTCTCGCCGAGTTCGTTGAGCTCCTCCCAGCTTTCATCGGAGAAGGGCTTGGTGATGCGCGGGTGTTCGGCGACGCGCGAGACCTTCATGTCGAAGGCGAACTCGGTTTCGGCCTCGCCGAAATAACCGCCGGAAATCGGGGCGGCGTTGCGGTAATGCGGCGTTGCGGCAAGCGGGATATGGCTTTCGCCGGTCAGCAGGCCGGACGTCGGATCGAGGCCAACCCAGCCGGCGCCCGGCAGATAGACCTCCGCCCAAGCGTGCAGATCGGTGAAATCGACTTCGGTGCCGGAGGGGCCGTCGAGCGCCTTCAGGTCCGGCGTCAGCTGAATGAGATAACCGGAGACGAAGCGGGCGGCGAGGCCGAGATGGCGAAGGATCTGGACGAGCAGCCAGCTGGTGTCGCGGCAGGAGCCCTTGGCGCTTTCCAGCGTTTCCTCCGGCGTCTGCACGCCGGTTTCCATGCGGATGACATAGCCGATCTGCCGCTGCAGGCGGGCATTCAGGCCGACGATCATATCGACCGTCGGCTGGTCGGGCGACCAGTCGAGCGTCGGCAGCAGCGCCTTCAAGCGCGGACCGGCCGGCTCCGGCGTCATGTAGATCGACAGATCCTCCTGGATCGTTTCAGGGTATCCGAAGGGCCACTTGGTCGCCTCTTCCTCGACGAAGAAGTCGAAGGGATTGTAGACCGTCATGTCGGCGACGAGATCGACCTCGATCTTGAATTCCGTCACCGGATCCGGAAAGACATAGCGGGCAAGGTAATTGCCGTAAGGGTCCTGCTGCAGGTTGACGAAATGATTGGAGGGCGTGACCTTCAGCGAGTGGCTGAGCACCCGTGTCTTCGAATGCGAGGCAGGTTTCAGCCGGATGATCTGTGGGCCGAGGCGGACCGGCTTGTCATAGGTGTAGTGCGTCAGATGATAGATGCTGGCTTTGATCGACATATTTCTCTTTTTATCCGGCGCGCATCGTCGTGCGGCTTGCTGTTCCCAAAAATCAGTGTGTGCAATGCAGCGAAAGAAAGCAAGGCGGAAAGGTCGACGGCTCTTACGCCGCCTTGGCAAAGGTGACGGCCGCTTTCAGGCCTTTGCCATCTGCGCCCGGCTCCAGCGTCAGGTCGGCGTTGAAAAGATTGGCGATTTCTTCGACGATCGGCAGGCCGAGGCCGGCACCGGGCGCACCGGACTCATTGCCGCGCGAAAAACGTCGGCGCACCGCCTCCAGCTTCTCGCGGGGAATACCGGGGCCATTATCCTCGACTTCGAGGCGGATCGTCTCTGACGCGGCGATAATGCGGACGGTGACCTCAGCTCCCTTGCCGGCATAAGCGATGGCATTGCCGGCAAGGTTGCGCAGCATTTCGCCGATCAGCAGCGGCTCGGCGCGGACCATCGCCGGGCTTTCGCCCTCGAAGCCGAGATCGATGCCGGCGACGGCGGCCGTCGGGATCTGCTCGCCGGTGATTTCCTGGGCGATGGCGGCAAGATCGATGGCGGAAGCGGTCAGTGCCTCCTTGGCGGTGGCGGCGTCGATCTTGGCCATCAGCAGAAGCTGGGCGAGGATGCGTTCGGCATGTGCCACCGCCTGGTCGCCCTTCAGTGCCGCCGCCTGCGCCTCATCAAGCGAGCCGGCGCGGGCGGAAAGGGCAAGTTGGGTGCGGATGATCGCCAGCGGCGTGCGCAGCTGATGGCTGGCATTCCCGGTGAAATGGCGCAGCGCATCGAGCGCCGATTGCAGGCGGACCATGAAGGAATTCACCGTATCGACCAGCGGCTCGACCTCGCTCGGCACGGTCTGCTTAATCGGATGAAGGTCATCAGGGCTGCGTTCGCCGATAGCGTCGCCGAGCTTGTAGAGCGGACGAAGTGCCACCGTGACCGAGATCCAGACGATGACGGCGGCGCCTGCGATCATGAAGGCGAGGCGGAGTGCGGAGCGGACGAGGATCGCCTGCGCCAGCTGCCGGCGGGCAATGGTGGTTTCGGCGACCGTCACCACGAAGGGCACGGAGCGGATGCCTGTCGAGGCGGAGCGTTCGAGTGTGGCGACGCGGATCGGCTCGCCGCGGAAGGTGTCGTCGGCAAAGGCTGCGCCATCGCCGGGCGTCTTCTTCAGAACCGGCAGGGACTGGTAGCCGGTGATGAATTTGCCCGGCGGGCCGTCGACGCGGTAGAAGACGCGATCCTGCGCGGCCGAGGTCAGCATTTCAAGCGCGACATAGGGGATATCGACCTGCAGCGTGCCGTCTTCGGCGACGACGACGCGCTCGGCGATTGCCAGCGCTGAGCCGGCGAGCACGCGGTCGGAGACGATGTTCGAGGTCTGGACCGCCTCGCGATAGGTATCGGCGAGCGCCAGCGTGCCGATGACGGCTGTCGAGACGAGGAGCCAGAAGAGCAGCCGGCGCCTGAGGGAATAGGCGGCTTTCATGAGGCCTCGGGCAGCTTGTCGAGATAATAGCCGATGCCGCGGGCGGTCTTCACGGTCAGGCCGTGCGGCGAGAGGCGCTTTCGCAGGCGGCTGACATATTGCTCGATGGCGTTTGCGGAAATGTCGTCGTCGAAGGCGGTCAGCGATTGAATGATCGCCTCCTTGGCGACGACCTTGCCGGCCCGCATGAAGAGGATTTCGAGCAGGCCGAGCTCGCGGGCGGGAATATCGAGGGGCGTGGCGCCCGATGAAAAGGTGCGGGAATTGAGATCGAAGGAAATGCCGCCGAAGCCGACCGTCGCCGAGCGCAGCCCGGCCTGGCGGCGCAGCAACACGCGCACGCGGGCCTCGAATTCAGCGATGTCGAAGGGCTTGATCAGGTAGTCGTCGGCGCCGAGATCGAGCCCCTTCACCCGTTCTTCCGGCGTGCCGCGCGCGGTCAGGATGAGAACGGCCGCCTGGTTCTGCCGGGCGCGCATGGCGCGCAGCACGTCGAGCCCGTCCATCTCGGGCAGGTTGAGGTCGAGGATCACCAGATCGAAATTTTCCGCGGCGATGACCGCATTGGCAGACGCCCCATCATGGACGACATCGACGGCATGGCCCGTGCCGCGCAAGATCGCCGACAGGCCGTCGGCCAGCGCGATATTGTCTTCGGTGAGCAGGATGCGCACGGATGTCCCCCTGTTTTTCAAAGGAGATTACAGAGGTGGCGGAGCGATGTCACAGCGATTTTAAAGATTCGGTGAACGGCCGGGAAAGGCTCGATTTCAGCTCCCGGTTCTTTCGATCCGCTCGCGCTGTGTCATCGCGGCGGCGAGGAGTTTCCGGAAGCGGGGATCGTCGCGGATGTTGTCGAGGTCGGAATCATTGTTGAACCATTTGATATGGTAGACGGAGCTGTTCGGCAGCAGCCTCTCAAGAAGGTCGATCGACTGGTCGACATCGCCGAGGACGGAATAGACGCAGGCGAGATTGTACTGCGCGACGATGTCATCGGGATCGATGGCGATCGCGCGGGCAGCCCAGTCGCGTGCCCTCGCCGCATCGCCGAGATGGGCAAGCGCCAGCGCGCCGCGATGGGCCGGGCCGGAATTTTCCGGATTGAGGTTCAGGGCGCGTTCGGCGCGCAGCAGGCCGAGGCTCGCCCAGTTTTCCGTGTCCACCATACGGCCGAGCGAGCGGTAGGCGGACATCAGATGGATCGGTGAGACATAGTCATCCGGACGGATTTCGGCAGCGCGGGTGAAATATTGAACGGATTCAGCAAAGTTACCCCGCATGAAGAAGAACCGGGCATAGTGGAAATTCGCCTCGAAGAGGTTCGGGTCGAGCGCCAAGGCACGTTCGAAGGCGGCCGCCGCCCTATCGTCATAGCCGCTCTGATGTAGGGCCAGGCCGTGCGAGGCATGGGCCTCGGGGAGGTCGGGATCAAGCGCCAGGGCACGAGCGCTCATGTCGAGGATGCGCCGCAGCGGCACGTCATCAGGAGCCCAATCGCGGATCGCCGCGTCGCAATCGGCAATGCCGGCATAGGCGCGAGCATAATCCGGGTCGAGCTCGACTGCCTTGCAGAACATGCGCCTTGCGAGCTGGAGATAGGATTTGGTCCAGGTGTGGGAGAGCTGGCGGCCCCTGAGATAATAGGTGTAGGCCTCGACATTGGCGGTTGGCTCCGTCGCGATCGCCTTCTTCTCTTCCGGCAACAGACGCACCTTCAACTGGCCGACGATCGCATGGGTGATCTCGTCCTGGATCGCGAAGATGTCGGTCATGTCGCGGTCGTAACGCTCGGCCCAGAGATGGTCGCCATTGGCGGTATCGATCAGCTGGCCGGAAATGCGCACACGATTGCCGGAGATGCGGACGCTTCCCTCGAGCACGTAGCGCACGCCAAGCTCCTGGGCGAGCCGCTTCACCTTCACCGATATGCCCTTGTAGGTGAAGATGGTATTGCGCGGCACGACGTGCAGGCTGGAGATCTTGGAGAGATCGGTGATGATGTCTTCGGTAATGCCGTCGGAGAAGTAATCCTGATCTGCATCACCGCTCATATTGGTGAAGGGCAGTACCGCGATGAAGCAGGTATTGCGGTTCTGCGCCACCAATCTGGCGGAGGTGGGCGGCGCCAAGCTGACGGTATAGACCTGAACGGGCTGCCTGATGTTCTTCAGCATATGCTCGCCGATGAATTCGAAGCCGAGATTGAGGCGTGAGCCGACCTGATCGCGCACCGAGGCCGACACGGCGATGCCGCCCGGCGCTGCGATACGCTCGAGTCTCGCGGCAAGATTGACGCCATCTCCGAATATGTCGCCGTTCTCAACCACGACGTCGCCGAGATTGATGCCGATGCGGAATTCGACGCGCTCGTCCTTGGGCACGTTCTCGTTGCGGGCGGCCATGCTGCGCTGGATTTCGGCGGCGCAGGCGACCGCGTTCACCACGCTCTGGAATTCGGCAAGAATGCCGTCGCCGGTGAGTTTGACGATCCGGCCCTTGTAGTCTGATATACGAATATCGACCAGCTCGCAGCGATGGCGGTTCAACGCCTGCAACGTGCCGGATTCATCGATGCCCATCAGTCGGCTGTAGCCGACGACATCCGCAGCGAGAATAGCGCTCAGTCGTCGTTCCATGACCCCTCCCATGGATCTTCCCAGATTAGTCTAGCTTTTTATAGAGTTTTTGTCGCGTAGAGTCGTCACCCGAATAAGAAATTCGGGCGGTTTCGACGTTTTTAATACGGCAGCGCGACCATATAACGTCGTCGATCTTCATCAATACTCTAAATGGGTGAAGGATGGAGCCAGCCTCTAATCCTTTGTGATGAAAAGGCGATTCGTATCGGAGAAAAGCGGAGTGTTCTGCTTTGGTCGATACTTTCTGAATCGGCATCATTAAACCTATCGCGGATCGATTTAAGGCTTGAGCCGGACCCAGGGGCATAGCCTAGAAGATGATTCGCGAGGGAATCATGAACGAGCGGATGAACGAGAATCTCTGGTTGACGGCCGCCGAATGCGCCGAGCGAATCGGGCTGACGGTAAAAGCGCTTCGCCTCTACGAGAAACGCGGGCTGATCAACCCCCGACGGACCGGCAAGAACTGGCGGCTCTATGGTGTCGAGGACATCGCACGGCTGAATGAGATCCTGGCACTGAAGCGACTGGGGCTCAGTCTAGCGAGGATCACCGAACTGCTGGCCGGCCACGCGACCGATCTCGACCGGACGCTCGCCATGCAACAAACGCAGTTGCTTTCGCTGCGCAGCCGGATCGAAGACAGTCTCTCGCGGATCAACGCCTCGCGGCAGCGGATCGCCGCCGGCGAACCCATCTCAATCAACGAACTCGTCAGCATAGCGAAGGAGACCAGCATGACCGACCAATCCGCCGTCGCCTGGCGGCGCTACGAGCAGGCGCGGCCGCGCACCGAAGGCACGATCGCGCCTGAGCGCAATGATGATTATCTCGGCGCCTACCTCTTCGATGCAGGCGGCACCATCACGATCGCTCGGCGCGAAGGCGGATTGACGGCGCAGGTGCTCGGGCAGGAGGCCATCGATATTTATCCAGAGAAGGAGGATGAATTCTTCTGTCGCGTGGTGACGGCGCAGATCAGCTTCCGCCGTGGACCGGACGGGCGGGTGGACCGTCTTGTCCTGCATCAGAACGGATATGAGCAAGAGGCGCCCCGGATCCGTGCGGAGGAGGCGGCAAGGTTGGTCGCCGACCTGGAGAACCGGACGAAAAACAAACAGCCAGTCGACAATAGTGACGCACTGCTGCGCAGCCTGATCGCCCAGCATCAGAGCGGCGAGGTCGACTACGACAGGATGGTTCCCGCACTTGCCGATGCAGGGCGGGAGCAGATGCCGATGATCCGCGCGGATCTTGAGCGGGCGGGTGCGCTACGGTCGATTTCGTTCAAGGGCGTGTCGTCCGAGGGGTGGGACGTCTATGATGTCGCTTTCGAAAAAGCCGCGATGGAGTGGCGATTTGTACTTGCTGCGGATGGCAGGTTCAGCGGAATTTTCTTTCGAAGATTGCCGTGAGGCCGGGCCAGGTTATTGTGGCGACGGTTTCAAGCGCAACGAGGTAGCGATGACAGGTTCGGCCCGGAATTTTCTGGAGTTTCATGATATTCCGGAGGCCGGGCTTCGATCGATTGTCGCTCGCGCCGGCGAGCTCGCCGAAGCCTGGGATGAGCGTGCGATGCCGCAGAGCCTTGCGGGAAAACGTGTCGCGCTGATTGTCGACGACGGCGGCTGGCGCAATACGACCGCCTTCGATCTCGGCATCCAGACGATGGGTGGTATCTGCGTGCATGTGCCGATCGGCTTCAATGCCAGGGAGGAAACCGGCGACCTCTCGGGTTATCTCGGTAACTGGTTCGACATGCTGGTGATCCGCACGAAGGAGCTTGCGACATTGAAGGCGGTGGCGGCAGCCTCGCCGGTGCCTGTCATCAATGCGCGCACACGCTCCAACCATCCCTGCGAGACGCTCGGCGACCTTGCCTATATCAAGAGCCGGCGCGGCTCGATCGACGGGTTAAAGGTCGTTGGCGTGGCGGCGGACGCAAATATCCTCCGCTCCTGGGCCGAAGCGTCGATCGTATTGCCGATCGAGGTGGTGCAGGTCTATCCCGAACGCTGGCACATCAGTGACGCCGCGCTGTTCAACAGACGTTTTCGCGTGAGTAGCGATATGGGCGAGCTATCGGATGCCGATGTCGTCATCACCGATTCATGGCCGGGCGATGGCCCCTCGGACGCACTCGTCAGCTATCGGATCGGGACCGATGTGCTCGATCGTTTGCGGGAGGATGCGATCTTCCTGCCGTGCCCGCCGGTGACGCGCGGCCAGGAGGTGACGGCCGCGGCGATGGAGCATCCGCGCTGCCTGAGCCGCGCCGCCAAGACCTTTCTGCTGCATGCGCAGAATGCGCTGATGGAGTGGGTCGCCGCCTAGAGCGGTTCAGCTTTAAGGGAAGCGCAGAACCGCTCTAGCCTTTTGTTTTTACGCAATTCCCGGCAAAAGCGCTTCGCGCTTTGCCCGGGAAAACCGCTACACACTTTTCCTGCCTCGTTGAGCGATGGCGTTGGATATGATTTTGCCATCTTGGCTCTTGCGTGCTGTGTTGAGAACATCCATTGGATGCGATGGCCGCTTTCGGTGCGGCGTCGCAGCCAGGTCCGGACCTCGGTTTCAAGGGTGTCGCGACTGGCGAAGTCCTCATTGGCGCGGCGGTGCCGCCGTCTTCTGGAGCCCGTCGGCAACATTCCACAGCCGAAGCTGAAGAACGATAGTACGCCATGCTGGACGCGCCAGCCATGGCCGCATAACTTAAACCAAACGGTCTTCGGCAAACCCGGGGCGGTTCCCCTTGAACGAGAGAACACACAATGCTTGGTTTCCTACGACGCAAAGCAGAGCCGGACCCATCAACCGAAATCCTGCGGATTCCGTCGAAAAAGTTCAACGCCGCAGTGGGTGCTGCTATGGCGGCCATTCATGAGTTAGAGAAGATCGCGACACGCGCAAAGTCTCGGATGAGGGATCAAAAGAGACCAATCGAGCAAGGAGACCTTGAGGAAGTCCTACGAATGCTGTCCGATGCACAGCGGCGAATTAATAGTGAAGTGGAAGATGAAATAGCAAAATCTGACGATCAAGGTGACACTGAATGGAACAAGGACGGGTATGATCTACTTGTGGCTCCAACTTTTCGAATGGCCAACTCACCTCAGGAAATAATTGATCTTGCGTTGAAAGCTGCAGACGGTGGCGCTAAGAGTGCTCGATTGCTTTATCAGCTATTAGTTGCGGAGATGGATGTTGCTGTTGCGCGTCATTATGTGACGCTAAACACAGGCATCAGAACTGAATAGGAGCAAACCAGCTCAAATGTGGCTTAGATGCGTAGGGGATGCCTAGGCCGCGAAATTGGGTCGCCTACTAGGTAGGGTGCTCCCCGACCCCAAATGCCACTCAGCCCGCCCGCGTTCGCCCAGAGAATGGCTCCCTCCGTCAGCCCAATCCCGCTCCTTGGGCTTCCGGATGGCGATGGACGCCTTGTCGGCCAGTGCAGTGAGTTTGTCGATCAGGATATCTGCTCGATCGTTTGGCGGAGGATGCGATCTTCCTGCTATGCCCTCCGGTCAGGCGTGGCCAGGAGGTGACGGCCGAAGCGATGGAACATCCGCTCTGCCAGAGCCGTGCCGCCAAGGCCTTTCTGCTGCACGCGCAGAATGCGCGGATGGAGTGGGTCACCGTCTGGCCGGCGCCCTTGCTCCTCTCGGCGCGCTCGGGCATTGTTGCTGCATGAGGAGAGTTTTCATCTTGCTGCTGGCGCTCTGGCCGGGCTTTGCCCTGGCCGATCAGGTGTTCTATCCGGCAAAATCCGGCAATGCCGATGCGCCGGTACTGACGGTTTATTCCTCGCTCGACGAGCCGCTGGCGCAGCCGATGATCCGGGGTTTCCTGGAGGCCAATCCCGATGTCGCAGTCAAATACGAGGACATGCTGACCGGCGACATCTACGACCGGATCGTCAAGGAGACGGATGCCGGCAAGAGGACGGCGGATTTTGCCTTTTCCTCGGCGATGGACCTGCAGGTGAAGCTTTCCAACGACGGATATGCGCAGGTCAGCAACCTGCCGATGAGCGCTGCATGGCCGAAATGGGCGAACTGGCGCAACACCGCCTATGCGCTCACCTTCGAGCCGGCGGTGTTCGTCTATCACAAGCCGAGCTTTGCGCATGAGCCGGTGCCGAGCTCGCGGGCTGAATTCGTCGATTATCTGAAACGCAAGGGCAACGAGGTCTATGGGCGGATCGGCACCTACGATATCGAGCGCTCCGGCGTCGGCTTTCTTTTCATGGCGCGCGACCAGGAACAGTTCGGCGACATCTGGTCAGTGATCGGGGCGATGGGGGCTGCCGGCGTCAAGCTTTATTCGACGAGTTCGGCGATTCTCGAACGTGTTGCCGACGGGCGCTTCGTGCTCGGCTACAATATTCTCGGTTCCTATGCGGCCGACTGGGCCTCGCGGAATCCCGATGTCGGCATCGTGCTGCCGAAGGATTATACCGTGGTGATGTCGCGGATCGGGCTGGTGCCGCAGGCGGCCGCCGAGCCGGAGCTCGGGCGACGCTATCTCACCTTCTTCATGTCGAGGGAAGGGCAGACGATCCTGGCGCGCGAGCTGCAGATTCCGGCCGTGAGCCCCGAGGTCGCGGGGGAGAATACCGCCAATACGCTGCAGGAACTGCTCGGCGCCCAACTTCGGCCGGTGCCGGTCAGTCCCGGGCTGATGGTCTATCTCGATCAGGTGAAGCGGGCACGGCTGATCGCGCACTGGAACGAGGTTCTGCGGATGCAGTGAAGGCGTCAGCTTTCGGCGGGCTGGCCCTGCTTAGAGAGCTTTGGGTCGCTGCGCCCGTAGCTCTTATCAGAAAGCCTCGCGGCCATGCTTCGCGGCGGCCAGTGGTGCTGGCCATGCGGCAGCGAAGAACCGGAATGAGACCGCCGTCCGCCAATTACGGCAAAAAAGTGTCCTGTCCTTCTGGATATCTCGCCGATGTCAGCTAAATGACAGCTTGTTGTGGTCGCTTTGGCTACTTCTTCTCCGTGGAGGCGGAGAGCTGAAGCCTTGGGAGGTATTCCGCTCGTCATTCAGGACCCTTGCGTCCGCTGGCCGGCCCATTCCTCCCGATTCCCAGAGAACAACAGGCGGTCTGCTCAGCCGCCACGGAGGACACATCGTGAAGCATACGTTCATCGCAACTCTTCTTGCCGCGACTATCGCGCTGCCGGCCTATGCGGCCGATTACACCATCATCGCGCCGGCCGCTCCGGGCGGCGGCTGGGACCAGACGGCTCGTTCGCTGCAGACCGCGCTGCAGCAGGAGAAGATCTCCGGCAACGTGCAGGTCCAGAACGTCCCCGGCGCCGGCGGCACCATCGGCCTTGCGCAGTTCAGTAGCCAGGCTGCCGGCAACCCGAATTCGCTGATCGTCGGCGGCTATGTCATGGTCGGCGCGATCCTTACCAACAAGTCGCCGGTGACGCTCAAGGATGTCACGCCGATTGCCCGTCTGACCGGCGAGTATGAGGCCGTCGTTGTTCCTGCCGCGTCCGAGATCAAGACGATGGCCGATCTGGTCGCGGCGCTGAAGAAGGATCCGGGTGCGGTTTCCTGGGGTGGCGGTTCTGCCGGCGGCACCGACCACATCACCGTCGGCTTGATCGCCAAGGCTTCCGGCGTCGATCCGACCAAGATCAACTATGTCGCCTTCTCCGGCGGCGGTGAAGCCCTCGCCGCCATTCTCGGTGGCCAGGTCACGGCCGGCGTGTCGAGCTATAGCGAGTTCGAATCGCAGGTGAAGTCGGGCACGCTCCGTCTTCTCGCCGTATCCAGCGATAAGCGTATCGACGGCGTCGATGCCCCGACGCTGAAGGAAGCCGGCACCGACGTCACCATCCAGAACTGGCGCATGGTCGCCGCAGCCCCCGGCCTGTCGGCCGAGCAGGTGGCAAGCGTCACTGCCGATTTCGAGAAGCTGCACAGCTCCGCAACCTGGCAGGAAACCCTGAAGACCAAGGGCTGGGCCGACACCTATCTCTCCGGCGATGCCTTCAAGGCGCAGCTCGAGAAGGATGTCTCCGCCACTGAAGGCATTCTCAAAGATATCGGACTCGTTCAATGAGCGAGGATAACACCTCCTCGGCAACCGAGCGTCGCCCTGATTGGGCGGCGTTCATCATTGCCGTTTTCCTCTTCGTCGTCGCCGGCGTGATAGCCTGGGATGCCTTGCATCTGAAAACGATTGCGCAATACGACCGCATCGGTCCGGCAACAGTACCTCAAGTGGTGGCGTTCGGCCTCTTCTGTCTCGGGATCTGGACTGCCTTCGAAGCCTGGCGCGGCGATTTTCCCGAACGTGACCGGCAGGAAGTGGCGCCCGTCATCTGGATCGTCGCCGGTCTTGCCGGCCAGATGCTGCTTTTGCGCGCCGCCGGCTTCTCGATCGCGACCGGCATCCTCTTCGCGCTGACGGCACGCGGCTTCGGCAAGCGTAAGCTCTGGATCTCGCTGCCGCTGGGCATCGTCCTTAGCTTCGTCGTCTGGGCGATCTTCTCGCAGCTGCTGCAATTGACGCTGCCGGCCGGCCCGCTCGAACATCTGTTCTTCTGACCGCGCGGACGCGCTGTCAGCTCTTTTGATTTTGCGCGGCGCCTGACCCCGAAATCGGACGGTCGGGAACGCCGCTTGGGACACCAAGATGAGCACATTCGAATTCCTATGGCAGGGTATCCTGGTTGCGATGCAGCCGATGAACCTGGTTTATGCGCTGGTCGGCGTGACGCTCGGCACCGCCGTCGGCGTGCTTCCCGGCATCGGCCCGGCACTCACCGTGGCGCTGCTGTTGCCCGTCACCTACAAACTCGATCCCGGCGGCTCGCTGATCATGTTCGCCGGCATCTATTACGGCGGCATGTATGGCGGTTCGACGACCTCGATCCTGCTCAACACGCCGGGTGAAAGCGCCTCGATCGTCACCGCGCTCGAGGGCAACAAGATGGCGCGCGCCGGGCGCGGCGGACCGGCGCTGGCGACGGCGGCGATCGGCTCCTTCGTCGCCGGCCTGATTGCGACGCTCGGGCTTGCCTTCATCGCTCCCTATATCGTCAAGCTGGCGCTGGTCTTCGGGCCGCGCGAATATTTCGCACTGATGGTGCTTGCCTTCGTCACCGTCTCCTCGGCCTTCGGCGACTCCGCCTTGCGGGGCCTGACCTCGCTGTTCATCGGCTTTGCGCTCGCCATGGTCGGCATCGACCAGCAGACAGGGCAGGCGCGACTTTCCTTCGGCATCCCGGACCTGCTCGACGGTGTCGAGGTGACGACGCTTGCCGTGGCGATGTTTGCGATCGGCGAGACGCTTTATATCGCCGCGCAGGGCAACCGGATCGCGGAGAAGGTCGAGGCGGTCAAGGGTTCGCTCTGGATGACCGCTGAGGACTGGGCGCGTTCGTGGAAGCCCTGGCTGCGCGGCACGCTGATCGGTTTCCCGATCGGCGCGATGCCGGCGGGCGGCGCCGAAATCGGCACGTTCCTCTCCTATGCGACCGAAAAGCGGCTGGCGAAAAACCCGGAAGAGTTCGGCCATGGCGCAATCGAAGGCGTGGCCGGTCCCGAGGCGGCGAACAACGCCTCGGCCGCCGGCACGCTGGTGCCGCTTCTGACACTCGGCCTGCCGACGACGGCGACGGCGGCGATCATGCTCGCCGGCTTCCAGCAATACGGCTTGCAGCCGGGGCCGCTGCTGTTTGCCACCAATCCGCAGCTCGTCTGGGGACTGATCGCCAGCCTGCTCATCGCCAATGCGATGCTTTTGGTGCTGAACCTGCCGATGATCGGGCTCTGGGTGCGGTTGCTGACCATTCCAAAGCCGTGGCTCTATGCCGGCATCCTGCTGTTTGCGACGCTTGGGACAATCGGCGCCAATCCATCCGTGTTCGAGCTCGGCATGCTGCTCACTTTTGGCCTGCTCGGCTATGTGATGCGGCTCTTCGGCTATCCGATCGCGCCTACCGTCGTCGGCCTGATCCTCGGGCCGCTTGCCGAACAGCAGCTGCGCCGGGCGCTGGCGATCAGCCAGGGCGATGTGACGACGCTGGTGATGTCGCCGATCGCGGCGGGTCTGCTCATCGTTGCAGCCGCCGCCTTCCTCATCCCGCTGATTCTGCGGCTGCGTGGCAGGGGCCAGGTGCTGTCGCAACTGGCGGCAAACGAAGACTAGCGCATCGGCCCGAAATCGGAATCGATTTTCGGAAAGCACGATGCGCAGATTTCAAAATGAGATCGTCCTTTGTGCGTCCGAAAGGACGCACGGCGCTCTAAGAAGAAAAAGACGACCCACCCCCTCCCTCGAGGCCGGCCATGGAGACATGTGCCGGCCTGCTGTTTTTTGCATGGCTGAGGTGATTTTCTGAGCATTGTGGAGGTCTGTGCGCGATGCCATCTATGAGTGGTCAATCATAGAGCAAAAGGAAAAGGACAATGTCCGCACTCCGCAATTCAATCCGTACGGGTTTCTTTGGCCGCGCATTCGCCGTCCTTGGTGCTGCAAACGCGGTCAGCGCCGCCGTTGAAGCAGGCCGTCGCCCGCGTGCCGGCGACCTCAGGGAGCTCGGTATCGACCCAGCCTCCTTCGGTCAGGTCTCCCGCTAACACCTGCAAGCCATGCATGAATGAATTAGCCCGCAACCGGATGGTCGCGGGCTTTATTTTTATCCCTATGGGTGCCGCCCAGCGGCTTGCATTGTCAGGCGTGAAGTTCCTCCTGCCGGGCGACGTGACCCTCGACCTTTTCGCGCCTGTTGTGGCGGATGGATGACCAGAGGGACAGGCCGATCAGCGCCGCGCCGCCGAGGCCGGTGATGACTTCGGGGATGTGCACCATCGTCTGCGCATACATGATCACCGAGAGGATCAGGATGGCGTAGAAGGCGCCATGTTCGAGATAGCGGTATTCGGCAAGCGTTCCCTTCTCCACCAGCATGATCGTCATCGAGCGCACGTACATGGCGCCGATGCCAAGGCCGATGGCGATGACGAAGAGGTTCTGCGTCAGCGCGAAGGCGCCGATGACGCCATCGAAGGAGAAGCTGGCGTCCAGCACCTCCAGATAGATGAAGGCGCCGAGGCCGCCCTTGGCGGCAGCACTCATCGTCTGCTGCGAGGCATCGAGCAGCCCGCCGACCACCTCGACCGCGAGGAAGGTAAGCAGGCCGTAGATGGCGCAATGGACGAAGACGGTGGCTTCCTCGCCGCCGATCAGCCAGGAGAAAACCAGCATCAGCGCCAACACGAAGGCGATCTCGATACCCTTGATGGTGGCGGAACGTGCCATCATCTTTTCAAGACCGCCAATCCAGTGCACCTGCTTCTCGTGATTGAAGAAGTAGTTGAGCCCGACCATCATCAGGAAGGTGCCGCCGAAGGCTGCGATCGGCAGATGCGCGTCGTTCATGATGCGGGCATATTCGGCCGGCTCGCGGGCGGCAAGCACCAGAGCATCCCAGGGGCCGATCTGTGCCGCGATCGCGACGATCGCCAGCGGGAAGACGATGCGCATGCCGAAGACGGCGATGATGATGCCCCAGGTGAGGAAGCGCTTCTGCCAGACCGGCGTCATCTCCTTCAGCTTGTTGGCGTTGACGATGGCATTGTCGAAGGAAAGCGATATCTCCAGCACTGCAAGCACCGTGCAGATGAAGAAGACGGTTGCCATGCCGCCGATGGTGCCCGTCGTCTGCCAGCCGAGCACGGCGCCGAGAACGAGGCCGAGGGCAGTAACGATGAAAGCCCAGCGGAAATAGCTGAGCGAAGATTTATGGGTCACGGACTGGTTCATGGCCGCACCTCGCGGCCGCAAATCGCATTGAAGAGGGGTGATATATTGGAAAAACGCGACATGCCATAACGGGCATGCGGGTCAGGCATGGTGAGCTTGTTCATCGATGAAAAATCCGCCGGCTAAGCTGCAGGCGGTACCGACATCACGAGAGCGCCGTAAAAACTCTCGCCAGAGGGGCCCGGCACCAAAGTTCCCCCGTCAGCCGATGTCTGGGAGGCTGCAGGATAGGCTCTAGGTAATGAGCTTCCCGGGCCAGTCAAGGCCGACAGGCATATCGAGATTGGGTAATTTTTTTTGGAACCATCCTGATGCCCGTCCGTTAGGCACTGTTGAGCTTAAAAAAGGAGGCCGATGATGCACACTTCGACCCATGTTCCCGACAAGCGCACGGAGGCGTCCGACCGCATGAAGCGGGCGAAGCCAAACCGCATGCAGAAGGCGCAGGTGCTGCCGCCGCATCATGTCGATCTGACCCTGACGCCCGGCGTCTATCACGACATTCACGTGCCCGCCCATGTTACCGGCGCAGACCTTTCCAAGGGTGGTCCCGACATTAAAGGCAATGCTGACACCAAGAAATAACGGATATTCCGGAGGCCTCTTTGGCGCTGACGGTAGATTTGAAACAGGGTGAGAAACATATGACGATCAACTTTGTGCCCCGCGAGATCTTCATCCGGCACGAAAGTGAATGGCAGGCCGTACGCGAGGCGGCGGACGAGCGCATCAATATCGGCATCGGCGAACGCCAGAAGCCGCTTTCGTCCATCGGCGGTACGGCATCGGTTGGGAAAAACGATCCTTCGGCCGCACGCTCCGAATGACCAGCAGACAGTCACGCTGATACGAACGCCCGGCATGATGCCGGGCGTTTTGTTTTCTATTGATGGTCATCCCGATCGATACGCTGTCCGGAGTTAAAGCCGAATCGTTGCTCGAGCTTACCGAAAGCGAAGAGCACACAGATGGCGGCGAGCGTCGTGAAGAAGGCGATCGGCCAATAGCCGAAGCCCATGGCGAGGCCGATCGCGCCGGAGAGCCACATGCCGGCGCCCGTCGTCAGCCCGTGCACCCGACCTCTGGCAAAGACGATCATGCCGGCGGCAAGGAAAGCGACGCCGGCGGTTACGGCTTCGATGACACGCAGCGGATCGATACGCACCTGCTCGTCATCGGCGAAACCCGGCATGTGCACGGCCTCGATCGAGATGATGGCAAAGAGGGCCGCGGCAAGACTGATCAGAATATGGGTGCGGAAGCCTGCCGGGCGGTCGCGTGCCTCGCGCTCGAAGCCGATCAGTGCGCCGAAGACGATGGCGCCGAGCAGACGGGCGAAGATGACCGGATAGTGGATGCGCGACGCCGGTATCATGTCGGCGATGATGAGATCCATGGATTTTTCCCCTAGAATAGATGGAATTTTTCGCTGGCTAACGTGTAAGCGCGGAATTTGTTCAGCTTTTTCCACGTCGTGTGTTTCAGGCGCCGCACAGGCCCCGCCGGTGCGCCCCGGCGCTTTCCTGTCATTGGAGGAAAAGATCGCCGAACCAGGCATCATCCTGTCGCCGCGCCAACCTTTCGGAAAGGATTGGGCAGCGATAATCCCGGCCTCACGGGAATCGGACAGATGGCCAAGACAGCGACACGCGGCCGCCGCAAGGCGCCGGCCAGAGGAAAGAGCAAAGCGCGCAGCAGCGGTGGCGGATTGCTGCCCTGGGCGGTGATCGGCATTGCCGCGATCGGTGGCATCGTCGCTCACGACCATTGGAAGAGCATCCAGCCGATGCTTGCAAGGCAATCGGCGCCGATCACGCGGGAAACGGCGGAGCCGAAACCCCTCGTCAGGAAGGACGTGCCTCCGAAGCAGGTGGCGCTTGCCGCACCCATGCCGAAAGCCGTATCGCCGGTGCCACAGTCGCAGCCGCTGCCGCCGGCCGCGATCCCGACGCCGATGATCCAGCCGATAAAAGCAGTGCCGTCCCCGGCCTCTCCTGCCGTTTCGGAAACCGGGAGGGTCGCTTTCGGCTATTGCGGGCAGGGCGCCCATATCAATTGCGTCGGCGATGGCGGCGTGTTCTGGTACAAGGGCGAGAAGATCGTGATCGCCGACATGGCAAGCCCTGTCGTCGACCAGGCCCGCTGTGACGGCGAACGCAGGGTGGCCTTTGCCGCCAAGTCACGGCTGCTGGCACTTCTGAACGCTGGACCCTTCACGATGAATGCCGCGGGCAAGACCGAGTCCTCAGGCGCACCGCGCGTCGTCTCGCGCGACGGGCGCTCTTTCGGCGCGCAACTGATCAATGAGGGACTGGCACGCAAGCCGGGGGCTGCCGGTAGCGCCTGGTGCGCCTGACGGCAATTCAAAATGCTACAGCGTCCTTTGCGCGTCTGAAAAGACGCGCGGCGCTGTAGAGCATTTCCATTCTCGAATGCACGGAAACGCTCTCGCTTTGTTTTCAGGCGATTCCCGACGCAAAACCGCTGCGCAGTTTTGCTGGAGTTGCTCTGGCTATTTGCCTTTTTTCACCAGCTTGCCGCCGGTGCGGAAGCTGCCGGTGAAGGAGGAATCCTTGCTTTCTGCGGTGCATTCGATCGCAATCGGCTTACCGGCATAGGGATTGCCGAAGGTGCAGAAGCCGGCAACCTTGACCTCCCCGGTCATCTTGTTGCCGACACCCGTGGTGACGAGGCTGAGCGGCAGGCGGGCATTGCCGTTGGAGGCGGGCTTGATGCCGCCGCCGTCGCCCTGGAAGCCGAGCGCCTTGCCATCCGAAGTGAAGATGAAGGTCACCAGGCCATTGACCAGGGTGACGCTGGCAAGCTCGTTCTTGCAGCCCTTGGTGGCGTCGAACTTGGCGACAACAAGCTTGGCGCATTTGCCGGAAAGCGTGATGACGCCAGGCGCGCCGGGAAAAGTCTCGGCGGGTGCGGCTGGCGCGGCAGAGGCCGGCAAGGCGAAGGCAGCGGAAAAAATTGCGGCGGCGGCAAGCGCGGATAACTTCATTTCGATCTCAAAACCCCATGTCCTGTCGAGGCGAATCACCACCTCATGCTCGGTTCGCCATGGCATGGCTCTGTGTCCGAATTTGGCTCCGTTATTCCAGAGGCACAAAAATTTCGTCGGCCGCCGGGCAGGCTCGGCGATCGGCGGCAGGTTAGTCAAAAGGTGGTTGAGCCTGCTGGTTACAGGGTCCAGCAATGACATAGGCTGCCGGACATCGGCAACGAACCGATGTGACGAGACAGTAGCAAGGCGCTCATCGAGCGCCTGCCGTCTTGGACGCACTTCTAGTCAAGGGGAATGGGCCCAGGCAGGGAAGTCCAGGCCCATTCTTTCCCGATCGGAGGTCAGTCAGATCAGGAATTTATAGCTGCCGGTCCAGAGCATGATGCCGAAAAGTGTAAGCGGTTTTCGGACGACATCCTGTTCTAGCCGGCAGCCTTTTATCAGAACGCGCGCTGCAGGCGGAAGTAGCCCGAGGTTACGTCTTCAGCATTGTCCGGATCGAGGTACTGAACCGAAACCTTTGCCGAGAGGTTTTCAACGATCTGGTAGTCGACCGTTACGCCGGCCTTCCAGGCGCTAACGTCGTCGTTGAACTCGCCAGCAGTGATGCCGTAGTTGTCGTAGTACTGAACGGCCGGGGTGATCTTCAGCTTGTCGGTCGCCTTGATGGCGTATTCAGCAGCGATGGCCCATTCAGCCTTGTTGTAATAGGCGTTCGGGTTGGTCGCGTAGACGACTGCGAGGCCGAGCGTGCCCGGACCGACAGCAACCGTACCCATGGCGCGGACGGCACCTTCTTCGTTGTCGGTGTCGTAACCAGCAGTGATCTGGTAGCTGAATGCTCCAGCCTTGCCGCCGAGACCAACTGCAACGCCGAAGTTGTTAGCGGTTTCGCCATCATAGAACGGGCTGTCTTCCAGCTCGTCAACGCTGATGCCAGCGTAGAAGGCGTCGGTTTCGTACTGATAACGGATAGAGTTATGCAGCGTTACCGGAGAACCGATATCGTCCGTTTCGCCGGAGAGACCATCGTCCCACCAGGAGTAAAAGAGACCAGCGCGGAAACCTGCGATGTCGATGTAAGCAGAGTCCAGCTGGGCCTTCTGGGCAGAAGCGTTGTCAGCATTGAACTGCATGACGATGACGCCGGTCAGCGGACCATATTCGGTGTCGCTCTTGGCCGTAAACTGAACCTGACCGCGCGTACGGGCATCCCAGTCCGAGTCGTTGGCAACAGAACCACCGCCGGCGGCGCCGATCGAGCTGGCGTGCGGAGCAACGTCAACCTGGAAACGAACGTAACCGTTGATCTTGAGGCAGGTTTCGGTGCCCGGGATGTAGAAGTAGCCGGTGCCGTAAGCGTCGCAGACGCGAACGTATTCAACCGGTTCCGGTTCGGCAGCAACGATAGCGTCAGCAGCCTGAGCGCCGGATACTGCTGCAAGTGCAGCAGCGGAGCCGAGAAGAAGGCTCTTGATGTTCATGGAATAACCTCCAGTTCAGATGCAAGAGGATGAAGACCGTCTGCGCTCGGCAGTCCCTACGTGTCTTCACCCCGTGTGACCGAAGCGGCACCTTTTTGGCTCGGTGCCTGCCTCGCCGCGGAAGTTACATAGGGTATGTTGCACTGCAACGACATTGTCGATCGTGACAGCAGGCTGCTACTGCTATGTTGCTGAAATCACACGCATTTTGTCATAAACCCGTCATCTGTACGTCACAAAGCTCGCGCTTCCGAATGCTTGAGCAACGAGGGGCTGAACTTCGGCAACGGTATGCAATTGATGATCGCGTGAGCACGTCCTCATATGCGAAAGCGCCATCGCTGCAATCTGCACGAATCGGACAAAGCCGAACAATGCCCCAGGACATACCGATGTCGGGCCACAGCTTCTCACCGGCAGTGATCGGTGACTGGCGAATGTCGCCTCGACGGGAAGCAACGAAGACGCGCTTTTGCTGGAACTGCTCAATTTGCCCTCTTTCACCAGCTTGCCGCCGGTCGCTCGGGCGTCGAACGGGGAGAGCAGTCGTCTCGCTAGGGATTTTTGAAATCGTCCCAGAGGATCGCTACCCCAGCCGCGAAGATCGTGATCGGAATCAGCCAAAACTTGATGCTAATGGGTTCGACGACATGAAACTGCATATAACCGAAACCGAGGAGGCCAGCCGCAACCAGGGCGAGGCCGAGGATTATGGATATCGCTTTACGTGTCCGCGTCCTTTGCGTCATATGTCCCCCTATTTCCCCGTGTGGGGCTATCCCACAGCCATTGAATCCGGCCCGGATCATGGTCGAGGACCAATCACGCGCAAGCCCTCGCTCCGCAAAGCGCTGGATCTGGAGCGCCTGCCAGGCTCAGGAAGCAGAAAATCCCCAAAGCGGGGATTTGTCAACAATGTCAGGGAGATCGGATGGTGGGCGTGACAGGGATTGAACCTGTGACCCCTACGATGTCAACGTAGTGCTCTCCCGCTGAGCTACACGCCCATCCGATGGCGGCGCATAGATCACAAAACCTTCGGAGCCGTCAATAGGCTTTTTTCAGTTTTGTGACGCGCCGCCCGGCAAGCCTTACGCGGCAAGCATCTTGTTGACCTCATCGACGAGATCGCGCAGGTGAAAAGGCTTCGAAAGGACCTTGGCATCCTTCGGCGCCTTCGAATCAGGGTTGAGCGCCACCGCGGCAAAACCGGTGATGAACATCACCTTCAGGTCGGGGTCGAGCTCGGTGGCGCGTCGCGCCAGCTCGATGCCGTCCATCTCGGGCATGACGATATCGGTCAGCAGCAGGGAAAACGGCTCCTCGCGCAGCCGGTCATAGGCGCTGGCGCCATTGTCATAGGAAAGGACCTTGTAGCCGGCCTTTTCGAGCGCTTTCACCAGGAAGCGGCGCATGTCGTTGTCGTCTTCGGCGAGAAGTATCTTCTGAGTCATCAATCCAGACCGCGATCCATAGGTTTTTGGTGGGCTGCCAGCCGTTTACACTAGTCTTTACCCGGTAAACAACCGGTGAATTGTCTGTGCGTGACCGCCATCCCTCCTACATAGTATGGACTTGCGGCCGGGCAACTGGCAACATGGGCCAAGCAGTCAGTTCATGACATGGTAAAGAGGGCCGAAAGTGCCGGAAATACGCGAATACGAGCTTTTTGAGGTCCATGAGCCCGTGTCGCAGACCATTCCTTTCGTCTACAACTCCCCCCATAGCGGCCGCATTTATCCACCGGAATTTATCGCTCAGTCCAGGCTTGAGGGCATCGCCATCCGCCGTTCCGAGGATCACTATGTCGACGAGCTCTTCGGCTCGGCCGTCGCACTCGGCGCGCCGCTGCTGGCAGCCAACTTTCCGCGCGCCTATCTCGACGTCAATCGCGAGCCTTATGAGCTCGATCCGCGGATGTTCGACGGGTTGCTGCCGCCCTATGCCAATGTCAATTCGCTCAGGGTCGCCGGCGGGCTCGGCACCATTCCGCGCATCGTCGCCGAGAATATGGAGATCTATGCGCGGCGCCTGCCGGTGCAGGAGGGGCTCGACCGCGTCGAAGCGGTCTACAAGCCCTATCATGCGGCGCTTCGACGGCTGATCGCGCGAACGCATGTGCAGTTCGGTTTCGGCGTGCTGATCGACTGCCACTCGATGCCCGGCAATGTGCGCGTCGCCGGCAGCACTGCGCGACCTGATTTCATCATCGGTGATCGCTACGGCACCAGCGCTTCGGCTGAACTTTCGCGCGCAGCCATCGCCATCCTCGAGGAAATGGGTTTTGCTGCGATCCGCAACAAGCCCTATGCCGGCGGCTTCATCACCGAACATTACGGCCGGCCTTCGCGCGGACTGCACGCGTTGCAGATCGAGGTGAACCGGGCGATCTACGTCGATGAGCTGACTCTGGAGAAACGCGAGGATTTCGCTGCGGTGGCTGATGCGGTCACCGACTTCATGCAGCAGATGGCGGAATATGTTGAGAAATTTGCCGGTGAGCGGGCGCTGGCCGCCGAATAGATCTCTTTTTCGATGTCGCTGACGTCTGGCCTTCGTCTTCCCGGCCAAAAAAAACCGCGCTTGTGAGCGCGGCTAAGTCTAGGGAGGAAACACCCAAGGAGGGTATTTACAGTCAGAAGACTGTATGGAGACGCTACTATTGCATTGCACAAATGTCAAGCAATATATTGCGCTGCGATATCTTTGGGCAGTTAGAGCCAAATTGCCTGCTGCGTTTGCATTCCCATTGCTTTTCGCTATGAAAAGCGCCACTCCCGCCAGCCAAACGGATCCATCATGTTTCCTGACCGTTCGTTTTTCAACCGCCTGGCGGAAGCCGCCCGAGCCGAGACGCTGCCGCGCTTCCGCTCCGGCCTCGATGTCACGAACAAGCTTTCCTCCGGTTTCGATCCGGTGACGGAAGGTGACCGGGCGGCCGAACTCGCCATCCGGGCGCTGATCGAGGAGAGTTTCCCCGGCCACGGCATTCTCGGCGAGGAACATGGCAATGTCGGGCTCGACCGCGAATATGTCTGGGTGATCGATCCGATCGACGGCACGCGTGCCTTCATCTCCGGTGTGCCGGTGTGGGGAACGCTGATCGGCCTGCAGAGGGATGGCAGGGCGATCATGGGCATGATCGAGCAACCCTTTACCGGCGAGCGCTATTTCGCCGACCAGAACGGCTCGATCTATACCGGGCCGGAGGGCGAGCGGCGGCTGGCGACGCGCCAGTGTGATGCGCTTTCGAACGCCATCCTGTTCACCACCTCGCCGCATCTCTTTGTCGGCGAGGAGATGGAGAAATACCGCGAGATCGAGAGCCAGGTGCGGCTCTTCCGCTACGGCTGCGACTGCTATGCCTATGCGTTGCTTGCCGCCGGCCATATCGATCTCGTCATCGAAAACAGTCTGAAACCCTATGACGTCGGCGGCATCATTCCCGTCATCGAGGGGGCAGGCGGCATCATCACCACCTGGGACGGCGGACGGCCTGAGAACGGCGGCTCGATCATCGCCGCCGGCAGCCGGGCGGTCTACGAACAGGCGATCGCCGTTCTGCAGCGGTGATCCCGCCGTGCTGATTCCGCGGTCAGCAATGCTGGCCGGTCATGTGCCGAGGGCGGCGACTTCTTGGTTTTCTTCGGCATCGCTGCCGGGAATGAAGGCGTGGAAGGCCGCAAGGGCGGCAGCGCGGTAGATATCGCGCTCCTGGAAGATCTCGTGGCGGGCGCCGTTGATCGGCACCAGCTGGCCGGCGCGGAAATAACGCGAAAGCCGCTCCTGCGCCGTGTAGGGCACGACACCGTCACGCGTCGGGGCGATGACGATGGTCGGGATGGTGATGGAAAAGAGATGGTAGGGCGAGGTGACCCGGTCCATCGTGCGAAAGGCCTCGATCAGCCAGCGGGCCGTCGGCGGCCCGAGCGTCAGTTCCGGATGAGCCCTCATCATCGCAACATTGCGCTCGAACCGGTGTTCGTCCGAGGTCAGCGGATTGTCGCTGAAGTTCGGCTCCTTCAGTTTCGAGGTCAGCGGCAGAAAACCAAGGCCGAGGGCCGTCAGCGTGCCGGCCAGAGCGCGGATGACGCGAGGCGAGACCGATTGGCCGGTCAGGCCGATAAAGGGCGCCGACAGCACCATGCGATCGATACGGGTGGTGAGATAGGGCGCGGCCGACAGCGCAATCAGGCCGCCTGTGGAATGCGCGAGCAGATAGAAGGGCAGGCGGGTATCCGGCAACACCACCTTTTCGAGGAAGGTGTCGAGATCGCGCTCGTAATCGACGAAGCGGCGAATGTGGCCGTGGTTGCGGCTCTTCAGGAGCCGCGGCGAACCGCCCTGGCCGCGCATATCGAAGGTCGCGACCCAGAGGCCTTTGGCCGTCAGGTCGCGGATCGTCTCGAAATATTTCTCGATATATTCGTTGCGGCCATGCAGGATGACGACCGTGCCCTTGGCGACCAGAGCGCTCGAGCGGAAGACGGCGTAACGCAGCTGGTGGCCGTCATGGGTTTCGAAGAACCCCTCCGTGCGGTTTTCCGGGGCGGGATTGTCGGGCGTCGAATAGAGAACCTGATCCATGACTTTGCCAATGCGCCGCTGCTGACTGCTTCGCCTTCAGGGATAGCGCACGGCATCCGGATTGGAAAGCGGTGGCGCTCGCAAGGCCGGCTGGAGGAAAAGGGCCGGCAGGAGCATGAGGGTGCTCGCGGCCGGCCGAAGTTGAGGCTGAAGAAGAAGGGACGGATGCACTTCAGCCATCGGGACCAGATTCACCCGACGCGGAAATTCCTAGGCGAATGTGCCTGAACGCGCTCCGAACCGGTCGTTCATGCGGGGTTCACGGGCTGATCAAGGCGATTCCGAAAAGGTCTTGAACTCCTCGAATCCCATCACCATCTCCTTTCTGCGGGTGCCGAACAGGGCCCGCGCAACCGTCCCAAGGCCGCCAAAGATGGGGTCTCAGGGGCACTTCATCGCAACACGTCGCTTCCACAGGAGGACATCATGCGTCACGTAGACTTCTCTCCCCTTTATCGTTCGACCGTCGGTTTCGACCGGCTCTTCACCATGCTCGACAGCCTTGCCCAGCCGGAGCAGGCGCAGACCTATCCGCCCTATAATATCGAGCGCACCGGTGAAAACACCTATCGCATCACCATGGCGGTTGCCGGTTTCGACGAGACCGAACTTTCGATCGAAGCCCATGCCCATGTCCTGTCCGTGAAGGGTGAAAAGAACGAGGAACCTGCCGAAAGCGGCGAATTCCTTTACCGTGGCATTGCCAAGCGCGCCTTCGAGCGCCGCTTCCAGCTTGCCGACCATGTCGAGGTGACTGCCGCTTCGCTGAAGAACGGCCTGCTGCACATCGACCTTCTGCGCAATATTCCCGAGGCCATGAAGCCCCGCAAGATTGCGATTGCTGCAGAACCGGTCGAGGCTCCGAAGGCCATCGAAGCGCAGATCATCAACGGCTAATCAGATCCTTACGGATAAAATGAACGGCGCTCTTCTGGGCGCCGTTTTTCTATTGCGGCTTAATGCGCGCCGCGATCTTTCAGATTCGCTCATCGCGCTTTAGCTCTTATTTTTACGCATGTCGTTGTCGCAAAACCGCTGCACAGTTTTGCGCGACATGCTTCATGCCGGGCTGGCGGCTTCGTCGATTTCCTTGTCCGTTGCACGGCGGGCCGCGGCGGCGGCGTATTTCTGGGCGATGACGGCGCAGACCATCAGCTGGATCTGGTGGAACAGCATCAGCGGCAGCACGATCGCGCCGATCGACTGGCCGGCGAAGATGACGTTCGCCATCGGTACGCCGCTCGCGAGGCTCTTCTTCGAGCCGCAGAAGGTGATGGTGATCTCGTCGGCCTTGTTGAAGCCCAGCCAGCGGCTGCCGAACATCGTCAGCACCAGGACAATCGCCAGCAGAACCATGTCGGCGACGATGACGACGGCGATATCGGCGATCGAAAAGGTGTGCCACAGGCCTTCGACGACAGCCGTGCTGAAGGCGAGATAGACGACCATCAAGATCGAGCCGCGGTCGACAGGCATCAGGATCTTCTTCTTGGCGCGGATCCAGTCGCCGATCCAGGGCTGCAGGATCTGGCCGACAATGAAGGGGGCAAGCAGCTGCAGCAGGATCTGCTCCAATGCGTCGAAGGAGAAGCCGCCATGGCCGCCGACGGAAAACAGCAGGCCGACGAGCAGCGGTGTCAGGAACATGCCGAAAATGTTGGATGCCGAGGCCGAGCAGATGGCGGCCGGTACGTTGCCGCCCGCCATCGAGGTAAAGGCGATCGACGACTGCACTGTCGACGGCAGCACGCAGAGGAAGAGGATGCCGAGATAAAGCGGCTGCGGCAGGATCGTGTCGGGGATCAGCCCGAGCGCCATGCCGAGCAGCGGGAAAATGCCGAAGGTCGTCAGCAGGATGACGAGATGCAGGCGCCAGTGCAGCAGGCCTGATATGACGACGTCGCGCGACAGGCGGGCGCCATGCAGGAAGAACAGCAGCGCGATGGCAAGGTCAGTGGCGATACCGAAATAATCCGCGAATGTGCCGCTTGCCGGCAGCAGCGACGCGAGGATGACGGTGCAGACGAGCAGGATGGTGAATGTATCGGGCAGAAAGCGGCGCATGGCGATCTCGCGGCGTGATAAAACAGTCATTGTTCTGTCGTCCATTATGATCCAGGATGCAAGGAATAACAGTTATCGAGAATATGGATCATGCTGGACCTTTCGCAATTGCGCAGTTTCGTCGCCGTCGAGCAGATGGGCAGTTTCACGCTCGCCGCAGAAAGGCTCGGCCTCGGGCAGTCGACGGTCAGCCAGCACATCCAGCGGCTGGAGACGGCGCTCGGGCGCAGGCTGCTGGCGCGCGACACCCATAAGGTGATGTTGACCGGCGATGGCGAGGCACTGCTGTCGCATGCGCGCGCCATGCTTTCGATCGAGGGGCAGGTGCAGTCGCTGTTTAAGAGCAACAGCCTGCGCGGCAGTCTGCGGCTCGGCGTATCGGAGGATTTCGTCACCAGTCAGCTGCCGGCGGTGCTGGAGGATTTCGTGCGTTCGCATCCATCGGTCGACCTGGAGCTGACGGTTGCGCTTTCCGGTGTGCTTTACGAGATGCAGGACAATGGCGAGATCGATCTGGTGCTCGCCAAGCGTCGGCTCGGCGATGCGCGCGGAAAACTCGTCTATCGCGAGCCGCTCGTCTGGCTGGCGCGCGATCCCGAGCGCGTGCTCGCCTCAGGGCCTCTGCCGCTGATCGCCTTTCCGCCGCCGAGCGTCACACGGGTGATCGCGCTCGAAGCGCTCGGGCGAAACAGGGTGCCGTGGCGGATCGTCTGCACCTGCGGCAGCCTGAGCGGGTTGACTGCAGCGGCGCGAGCCGGGATGGGCGTGCTGGTGCAGCCGCGCAGCATGGCACCATCAGGCCTGAAGGAGATCGCTGCGGGAAGACTTCCGGTGCTGGAGGACGTGGAATTCGTGCTGGTGCCGCGTAAGGGAGCCGACCAGGCACTGGTTTCAGCACTGTCGGAGGATATTCTGCAAAAGGTGAGGGGACTGAGGTCGGCGTGAATCCTTGCCCGTCACCGAACGGCCTGCCAAGCCGGCAGGCCTTTCGAGCAGGCGATCAGGCGGCCAGGCACTTCAAGAAGCCATCGACATCCGCTTCGGTGGTCGCGAAGCTGGTGACGAGACGGATCAGGGTTTCGCTTTCGGAAACGAGTTCGGGCGTTGCCGCCGGGACCGGCCACTCGTAAAATTTGGCCCCCTTTTCCTCCGCAATTTTTGCGGCACTTTTGCTGACCACAGCAAAGACTTCGTTGGATGCGGTCGGCCAGGCGAGGCGAGCCGAGTTGCTCGTGCCGATACCGGCGCGCAGCCGGTCGGCCATGCCGTTCGAATGACGGGCGAGATCGAGCCAGAGACCGTCTTCGAAATAGGCATCGAACTGGGCGGCGATGAAACGCGACTTGGAGAAGAGCTGGGCGGCGCGCTTGCGGATGAACGGCATTTCCCGGGCTTGATCCGGATTGAAGAAGATGATCGCTTCGGCACACCAGCAGCCGTTCTTGGTGCCGCCGAAGGACAGCATGTCGACGCCGCGCTTCCAGGTCATTTCGGCCGGGGTGGCGCCGAGTGCAACCAGGGCGTTGGCGAAGCGGGCGCCATCCATGTGGAGCGGCAGATTACGCTTCCTTGATATGGCGGCGATCTCACCGATCTCCGGCAGGGAATAGACGGTGCCGATCTCGGTCGCCTGGGTGATGGTCACGGCGCTGGCGCGGCCGTGATGGACGGCGTCCTCGGGAAAGCTTGCGATCTTCGCCGAAAGTTTCGCCGGGTCGATCTTGCCGGCTTCGCCGTCAACGGCAACGAGGCGGGCGGCGCCGGAGAAAAATTCCGGCGCACCGCATTCATCCTCGATCACATGGGCCTCGGAATGGCAGAAGGTGATGCCGCCCGGGCGCTGGACGCTTGCCAGCGACAGCGAGTTGGCGGCCGTGCCGGTGGCGACGAAGAAGATCGAAACCTCACGCTCGAAGATCTCGGAAAAACGGGCTTCGACCTTTCTGTCGAGATCACCGGCGCCATAGGCGGCGGCAAAGCCGGTCGATTCCGTCAGCAGACGTTCGGCAATGGATTTGTGGGCGCCGGCCCAGTTATCGGAAGCAAAGAACATGTGGGGAAACCGTGAGAAAGGAAGGGGGTGGCAAGTCCGCAGCGGACATTACGCCAAAGCTTCGCAGGATCAAGGTTGTCGCCTGCGACACATCACGGAAATTGAACTACGCAATCAATAAAAAAAATAAGACGGCGCAACGTAATTTTCTTTCGTCATCGCCGCTACCCAGGCAATCTTCCGTCGCAAATTGACGTTTTTTGACGGAGCGCTCTTGCAGAGCCGAATGCTTTCTGGCATAGAACTGATGAATTAGGACAGTGTTGCTGTCCTATTTTGGCCTTTATGACCGAAGAGGCGCCGAAAGCCCTGGAACAGACCGGCTTTCACGCTATAGTTCTTCCGAGCGTCAGGCCTCAAGGGCGGCGCGCGGAGGCGAATGGCAGGCGCGGAACGCGACGGTTTGCTTTCCTTTAAAGCAGATGTCTGCGGCCGATCTTCACAATGCAACAGCGCTGTCATGCGCCGAACCTATCTTCGGGTTGCGGCGCGGGACGAAAAGCCGCCCGCGGCCCCGCGGGCTTCGACAGGAGGAAAGATGATGACGAAGACGCCATCCATGGAAGTTGACCGGTTTGCTGCTGCAGAGCTGCGCGCGACGGCCAATATGTCCAAATCCGCCTCCGGCCTGCCGAAGAAACAGGGCCTCTACGATCCGCGCAACGAACATGATGCCTGCGGCGTCGGCTTCGTCGCGCATATGAAGGGCCAGAAGTCACACCAGATCGTCAAGGATGGCCTGTTCATCCTTGAAAACCTGACGCATCGCGGCGCCGTCGGCGCCGATCCGCTGATGGGTGACGGCGCCGGCATCCTGGTGCAGATCCCCGACCGTTTCTTCCGCGAGGAGATGGCCGAGCAGGGCATCACCCTGCCGCCGGTCGGCGCATATGGCGTCGGCCATATCTTCATGCCGCGCGATGAAAAGCAGATCGAGCACTTCAAGAAGGTGATCAAGGACGTCATCACCGAGGAAGGTCAGGTCTTCATCGGCTTCCGCGACGTGCCCGTCGACAATTCCTCGCTCTCCAAGGCGCCGGCCATTGCCGCAACCGAGCCGCATCATGTGCAGGTCTTCATCGGCGCCGGCGAGGATGCCGAAAACAACGACGAATTCGAGCGTCGGCTGTTCACGCTGCGCAAGGTCATCTCCAACCGCATCTATGACGAGTTCGACGGCGAGGAGAGCAATTTCTATCCGGTGTCGCTGTCGTCGGCGACGGTGGTCTACAAGGGCATGTTCCTGGCCTATCAGGTCGGCGTCTATTACAAGGACCTGTCGGATCCGCGCTTCGAAAGCGCGGTCGCCCTGGTGCACCAGCGCTTCTCGACCAACACCTTCCCCTCGTGGAAGCTCGCGCATCCTTACCGCATGGTCGCCCATAACGGCGAGATCAACACGCTGCGCGGCAACGTCAACTGGATGGCGGCGCGCCAGGCCTCGGTCTCCTCGCCGCTGTTCGGCGAGGACATCTCCAAGCTCTGGCCGATCTCCTACGAGGGGCAGTCAGACACGGCCTGCTTCGACAACGCGCTCGAATTCCTGGTGCGCGGCGGTTATTCGATGGCGCATGCCGTGATGATGCTGATCCCGGAGGCCTGGGCCGGCAATCAGTCGATGGCGGCAGAACGCAAGGCCTTCTACGAATATCATGCCGCGCTGATGGAGCCCTGGGATGGGCCGGCTGCCGTCGCCTTCACCGACGGCAAGCAGATCGGTGCGACGCTCGACCGCAACGGCTTGCGGCCGGCGCGCTACCTCGTCACCGATGACGACCGAGTCATCATGGCGTCCGAAGCCGGCGTGTTGCCGGTTCCGGAGGAGAAGATCATCCAGAAGTGGCGACTGCAGCCGGGCAAGATGCTGCTGATCGATATGGAAGAAGGCCGCATCATCTCCGACGACGAGGTGAAGTCGCAGCTTGCGACGGCGCATCCCTATCGCAGCTGGCTCAACCGCACCCAGCTGATCCTCGAAGACCTGAAGCCGGTGGAGCCGCGGGCGCTGCGCCGCGACGTGTCGCTGCTCGACCGCCAGCAGGCCTTCGGCTACACGCTCGAGGATACACGCATCCTGATGTCGCCGATGGCGACGACCGGCCAGGAGGCGATCGGCTCGATGGGCACGGATACGCCGATCTCGGCGATGTCGGAAAAGCCGAAGCTGCTCTACACCTATTTCAAGCAGAACTTCGCGCAGGTGACCAATCCGCCGATCGACCCGATCCGCGAGGAACTGGTCATGAGCCTGGTTTCCTTCATCGGGCCGCGGCCGAATATTCTCGACCACGAGGGCGCGGCGAACGCCAAGCGGCTCGAGGTTCGCCAGCCGATCCTGACCAATGGCGATCTCGAGAAAATCCGTTCGATCGGCCATACGGAAGACCGTTTCGACACGAAGACGCTCGATTTCACCTATGATATCGAGCGTGGCGCCGAAGGCATGCCCGAGATGCTCGACCGGCTCTGCGAGCGCGCGGAAGCGGCCGTCAAGGGCGGCTACAACATCATCGTGCTCTCCGATCGTCAGATCGGGCCGGACCGGATCGCCATTCCGGCACTGCTGGCGACGGCTGCCGTGCACCATCACCTGATCCGCAAGGGGCTTCGCACCTCGGTGGGTCTCGTTGTCGAGACCGGCGAACCGCGCGAGGTCCATCATTTCTGCCTGCTCGCCGGCTACGGCGCGGAGGCGATCAACCCTTATCTCGCCTTCGACACGCTGCTCGACATGCATGCCAAGGGCGAATTCCCGAAGGAAGTGGATGCTTCCGAAGTTGTCTACCGCTACATCAAGGCAGTCGGCAAAGGCATCCTCAAGGTCATGTCGAAGATGGGCATCTCGACCTACCAGTCCTATTGCGGTGCGCAGATCTTCGATGCGATCGGCCTGCAGTCGGAACTGATCGACAAGTATTTCTTCGGAACCGCGACGATGATCGAAGGCGTCGGCCTCGAGGCGATCGCCGCAGAAACCGTCGCCCGCCATAACGCGGCCTTCGGCACCGATCCGCTTCTTGCCACGACGCTCGACATCGGCGGCGAATATGCCTACCGCATGCGCGGCGAAAGCCATGCCTGGACGCCGGATGCGGTCGCCGCCCTTCAGCATGCCGTGCGCGGCAATGCCGAGGATCGCTACCGCGAATTCGCCGATATGGTGAACAATTCGGCGCTGCGCATGAACACGATCCGGGGGCTCTTCAAGATGAAGAGCGCCGAGGCGCTCGGCCGCAAGCCGATATCGATCGACGAGGTCGAGCCGGCGGCCGATATCGTCAGGCGTTTCTCGACCGGGGCGATGTCCTTCGGCTCGATCTCCAGGGAGGCGCATACGACGCTGGCGATCGCCATGAACCGGATCGGCGGCAAGTCGAACACCGGCGAGGGCGGCGAGGAATCCGACCGCTACATGCCGCTGGCCGATGGTTCGATGAACCCGGAACGTTCGGCGATCAAGCAGATTGCGTCGGGCCGCTTCGGGGTGACCACCGAATATCTCGTCAATGCCGACGTGCTGCAGATCAAGGTGGCGCAAGGCGCCAAGCCTGGCGAAGGCGGTCAGCTGCCGGGTCACAAGGTTGACGCGACCGTTGCCAAGACCCGCCATTCGACACCGGGTGTCGGCCTGATTTCGCCGCCGCCGCACCACGACATCTATTCCATCGAAGATCTGGCGCAGCTGATCTACGATCTGAAGAACGTCAACCCGACTGCCGATGTTTCGGTCAAGCTCGTCTCTGAAGTCGGCGTCGGCACGGTTGCCGCCGGTGTCGCCAAGGCACGCGCCGACCACATCACGGTCGCCGGCTTCGACGGCGGCACGGGCGCGTCGCCGCTGACGTCGCTCAAACATGCCGGCAGCCCTTGGGAAATCGGCCTTGCCGAGACCCAGCAGACGCTGGTGCTGAACGGGCTGCGCTCGCGCGTCGCCCTGCAGGTGGACGGCGGGCTGAAGACCGGCCGCGACGTCATCATCGGGGCGCTGCTTGGAGCCGACGAGTTCGGCTTTGCCACCGCGCCGCTGATTGCCGCCGGCTGCATCATGATGCGCAAGTGCCATCTCAACACCTGTCCGGTGGGTGTGGCGACCCAGGATCCGGTGCTGCGCAAGCGCTTCAAGGGCGCGCCGGAGCACGTCATCAACTATTTCTTCTTCGTCGCCAACGAAGTGCGCGAAATCCTCGCCTCACTCGGGTTCACCCGGCTCGACGAGATCATCGGCGCCTCGGAGCTTCTGGAAAAGGACGAGATGCTGAATCACTGGAAGGCGAAGGGCCTCGACTTCAGCCGTATCTTCCACAAGGTCGACGCTCCCAAGGAAGAGACCTTCTGGACGAGCCGGCAGAAGCACCCGATCGACGACATTCTCGACCGCGTGCTGATCGAGCAGGCGCAGCCGGCACTGACGGCCAAGACGCCCGTCGCCTTCGAGGTCGGCATCAAGAACGTCGACCGGTCGGCCGGAGCAATGCTTTCCGGCGAGGTCGCCAAGCGCTTCCGCCATCGCGGGCTGAAGGAAGACACGATCAATGTGACGCTTCGCGGCACGGCGGGGCAGAGCTTCGGCGCCTTCCTGGCGCGCGGCGTCACTTTCAACCTGATCGGTGACGGCAATGACTATGTCGGCAAGGGCCTTTCAGGCGGCAAGATCATCATCCGGCCGCCGGAGAATTCGAGGATCGTGGCCGAGGACTCGATCATCGTCGGCAACACCGTGCTTTATGGTGCGACCGAGGGCGAATGCTATTTCCGCGGTGTGGCAGGCGAACGTTTCGCCGTGCGCAATTCGGGCGCGATCGCCATCGTCGAGGGTGTCGGCGACCATGGCTGCGAATACATGACCGGTGGCGTTGTCGTCGTGCTTGGCGCCACGGGCCGCAACTTCGCGGCCGGCATGTCCGGCGGTGTCGCCTACGTGCTCGATGAGACCGGCGATTTCGCCAGCCGCTGCAACATGGCGATGGTCGAGCTCGAGCCGGTGCCCGAGGAGGACGACATGCTGGAGAAGCTGCATCATCACGGTGGTGACCTCATGCACAAGGGACGCGTCGACGTCTCTGGCGACATGACGCGCCATGACGAGGAGCGCCTCTACCAGCTGATCTCCAACCATCTGCACTATACGGGCTCGGCCCGCGCCACGCAGATCCTCGACAACTGGGCCGACTACCGTCCGAAGTTCCGCAAGGTCATGCCGGTCGAATACCGTCGGGCGCTCGAGGAAATGGAGCGCAGCCGGATGGGCATCGCCGCAGAATGAATTGCACCGGGACATCCGTCACCAGCTGACTGCAGGTGACGGATGACGAAAATATCTCAATGACCCGTGACGATCATACCGACGGCGAAGGCTGTTCAGATCGCACGGATGTCTTGCAGGGGATATGGTCCAATGACGGTCAAGACAAGCAACTTGCCCCGGGTACCGGGACTGACGATAGACAGATTGGCTGCGGTGAGGCGGTCATGAGGGTAAGGGACGAAAACATGGGTAAGGTAACAGGGTTTCTGGAAATCGACCGGCAGGTGGCGAAATACCAGCCGGCGTCGGATCGTATCCGCCATTTCCGCGAGTTCACGATCCCGATGTCGGACCCGGAAGTGCAGAAACAGGCCGCGCGCTGCATGGACTGTGGCATCCCCTATTGCCACGGCCCGACCGGTTGCCCTGTTCACAACCAGATTCCCGATTGGAACGACCTCGTCTACAACAACAACTGGGAAGCGGCGATCCAGAACCTGCATTCCACCAACAACTTCCCCGAGTTTACCGGTCGCGTCTGCCCGGCGCCCTGCGAGGAAGCCTGCACGTTGAATCTCGAGGATGCGCCGGTTGCCATCAAGACGGTCGAACAGGCGATCGCCGACAAGGCCTATGAGCTCGGCTTCATCCGGCCGCAGCCGGCGACGGTCCATACCGGCAAGAAGGTCGCCGTCATCGGCTCCGGCCCCGCCGGCATGGCGGCTGCCCAGCAGCTCGGCCGCGCCGGCCATGAGGTGCATCTCTATGAGCGCGAGACCAAGCCGGGCGGCCTGCTGCGCTACGGCATTCCCGATTTCAAGATGGAGAAGAACTTCATCGACCGCCGCGTCGAGCAGATGAAGGGTGAGGGCGTCACCTTCCATTGCGGCGTCAATGTCGGCGTCGACGTCAAGGTCGAGCAGTTGCTCGCCGATCACGACGCCGTTCTTTACTGCGGTGGTTCCGAGACGCCGCGTGAGGCGGGCATTCCGGGCACCGACCTTGCGGGCGTGCATGATGCGATGCCCTATCTGGTGCAGCAAAACCGCCGCGTCGGGCGGGAGAACATCGACAGCGTCGGCTGGCCGTCGGACCCGATCCTTGCCGGCGCCAAACATATCGTCGTCGTCGGCGGCGGCGATACGGCTTCGGACTGCGTCGGCACGGCCTTCCGCCAGGGAGCCGTCAAGGTCACACAGCTCGACATTCGGCCGCAGCCGCCGGAGAAGGAAGACAAGCTTGCCGTCTGGCCCTTCTGGGCGACGAAGATGCGAACCTCCTCCTCACAGGCCGAGGGTGCCGTCCGTGAATTCCAGGTGGCGACTCTTGAATTTGTCGGCGAAGACGGTGTGCTCACCGGCGTCAAGTGCTGCGAGGTCGACGAACGCCGGCGGCCGGTTCCAGGTACGGAATTCGTCATCCGGGCCGATCTCGCCTTCATCGCCATCGGTTTCCGCGGGCCGTTCACCGGCAGCGTGCTGAAGGAGCTCGAGGGCAAGCTGACGCTCAACACCGACAAGCGCGGCTCGACCAACGTCGTCGCCAACGATCGCGACTACAAGACTTCGGTCGACAAGTTCTGGACGGCGGGTGACGTGCGCCGCGGCCAATCGCTGGTGGTCTGGGCGATCCGTGAAGGCCGCCAGGCAGCGCGCGCCATCGACGAGGAATTGATGGGTTCGACCGTTCTGCCGAACTGACCATCGGCCGCACACCTTCCCGAAGACCACGAACTCCGCCCCTCCGGCGGAGTTTTTTCATGGTGCGCCGCGCTGTAGTGCGACCGCTTGACGCGGAGGCCGTGCGCCGCAAGCCTCAGGCAATACCTGGAAGCGATTTTTCGCCGGACGCGGGCTCAGGAGGAGCCGGCGGCGACCGAAGCGGAGATGCCCCGCCGTTTTGGCCGTAACGCATTTCACCATCGGCCGCGGCATGAGACCGCGAATGATCGACAAGGACATTTCCAATGGTTTCCGCACTTGACAGCACGCGGCTGGTTTCGGCCCAATATGCTCTGAAAAACCTCCGCGGCTCCGACGACAGCTCGCAGGACACGCAGAGTTCGTCGGCCGCCAGCATTCTGAGCGCTACGGGCTAGATTCGAGTTCCGCCTCGCTTCTTTCCAACCAGGCTCTTTCCGGGCTGCTCGACACGCTTTCGGCCCAGAGCGACACGCCTGATGAGTCCGAAACGACGGGTGATAGCGCCGACGTCACTAGCGCCTCCTTCATGTCGATGCTGAAGCAGCAGCTGCAGGATGCGGCTGCGGCCGAAGGCGAGAGCGGCAAGGCGCACGACATGCTGGCTGCCCTGGAAGCGGGCACGCTCACCATCACGGATCCGACGCAGGGTGTGTCGGTCAACGCCTGGGATGTCGACGATCCCGATGAGGCGGACACTGAGAGCAAGGCCGGCAAGGAGATTGATGTCAGCGGCTGGAGCGACTTCCTCGATGCGCATCTGGAGCGCGGCTCCGACGGCGCCTTCGTCAAGGAAAACGGCAGCTATGTGGACCAGACGAACGACAGCAACGCCTTCTTCGGCCTGATCGGCTCGAACTACTATTATCTGAGCTGGCCGCAGGCGACGGCGAAGTAGACGGGACGAAGCGGAGGGCCGCGCGCGGTCTCTTTTATTTGACCGAGACTTCGGCCGGCGCCTTTGCCACAGGCAGGCGGTAATCATCGACGCGGCCGGGAGGCGCGGGCGTCATTTCGCCCTGCTCGACCAGGAGGTCGCGCGGCGACCGCGTCAAAGCCATCGGCGGCGGCCTGGCGCCGAGAAGCTCGGCGCCGCCATCGAGATTGGGATCGGAGAGGCTGATCGGCACGGTATGTTCGACCGGATTGTCGGGAAGGCCGAGACCGGGCAGATTGCTGGAGTCGAGGCGGACCAGATCGGGACTAGCCTGCGTGCCGAGAAGACGCCGGGCGGGCTTCTCCACATAGAAGGCCAGCTTGCGCCGGCCGGCCTGGGTAAGGTTGATGCCATCTGAGGTGCGCAGGCGCACCTGCTGGCCGTTCACATCCGAGCCGGTGACGATGAAGTTGCCGTTTTCGTCGACGAAACCATCCCAGATATCGACGAATTCGCCGCCGATGCTTTCGACCTGGTTGCGGTAGAGCTGGTTCATCTGGACGGCATCGGCCGTCATCGAATCGGATTCGAAGGCGGGAAGGCCGACCCAAAGCAGCGGGATCTTGCGGCCGGTGACCTCTTTGCCGAAAGAAAGGACACGGCGGCGGTATTCGGTGAACCAGCCATCGGTGCGGAATTTCTCCTTGGCGGTATCGGTCACCATCTGCTGGCGGTCGTTGGCGCCGATCATGACGACGACCATTGCCGGCTTCAGCTCGTCGATCATCTTCGGCAGCTGTTCCGGCCAGTCGTAATAATCGTCGCGGACAAGGCCTGAGGAGACGTTGCCGCGGGCTTCGACGACGACGCCTGGCGAGGTCTCGAAGGCGGCGGTGAGGCCGTCGCCGAGGCCGCTGGCCAGGAAATCGCCGACGATCAGGATCGTTCGGGCGTCACCGAGCTTCTGCACCGCCGGCTCCTCTTCGACGGTCCGCAAGGGTGGCGCGGTGCGGGTATTGACCACGGCCTTCGGTGGCGGTGGGCGCTTGCGCTGCTGGCGCCTCGGCTGCTGGACATCAGGGGCTTGCGGCGCATCGTCGAGATAGCGTCGGCCGAGGAAAAAATCGAGGATCGACCGGCGCTGATAGCGCTGCTCCTGGGCTTCGGCGACATGCACCGGCGCAAGAGCGCCAAGGCATAGCGAAGCCGCCGCCAAGGCGAGCACGAGCCAACGGATTGGGGTGCGATCAGTTTTCTTCGTCATGGGCAGTTCCGCATCTGCCGGCATCTTGCACACAGGGTAGGCCAGCGTCCACTCCCGCTACTATCTAGGTCACGGTTCTGCCTGTTGTAGAGCATCATGCCGAAAAGTGTGTGGGGTTTTGGGGCGGTATCATGCCCTACTTCGTTGATCGAAATGCGGATTGAGATTTCCGGCCGGTCCGGCCGGGATCATCCCGATCTAGCGGCGCAGTGCGTTCAGAAGCGGCAACGAGGGCTCACCGTCCGGCTGCATGCCGATGCGCGACTGGACGGCTGATATTGCCGCCTTCGAACCCGACCCGAAATTGCCGTCGACCTCGCCATTGTAATAGCCGAGCGTCTTCAGACGGGTCTGCAGCTCGAATTTCTCGGTGATGTCGAGTGCGCCGTCCGGGCGCGGCCAGCGCTGTTGCATGCCGCCGTAGCCGGCGATCTGGTCGGCCAGCAGCCCGACGGCAAGCGCGTAGCTATCCGAGGCATTGTAGTTCTTGATGGTGAAGAAGTTGGCGGTCATCAGGAAGCCCGGGCCACTGGCCCCGGCCGGCATCTTCAGCATGGCTTTGGTGGCGCTCTCGCGGAAGGCCTTGCCGTTCGGGCGTGTCAGGCCGAGTGCCGCCCATTGGGCCAACGTATGGGTCTTGCCGGCCTGCTTGGCGACTGCGGCGGGAACGACGACCTCGTAGCCCCAGGTCTTGCCGGTGTCCCAGCCGTTCTTCATCAGGAGATTGGCCGAGGTCGCCAGCGCGTCGGGGACCGAATTCCAGATGTCGCGGTGGCCGTTGCCGTCGGCATCGACGGCATAAAGCAGGTAGCTTGTCGGAATGAACTGGGTGTGGCCCATGGCGCCGGCCCAGGAGCCGGTCATCTCGCGTGCCGGCACATCGCCGTTCTGCAGGATCTTCAGTGCCGCGACCAACTGCTTCTTGGCGAATTTGGCGCGGCTCGGATCGGCGTAGGCAAGCGTTGCCAGGGCGCGCGGCACGTAGTGCAGCCGGTCGTCCTTGTCGAGAACCGCGCCATAATTCGATTCCATCGACCAGATGGCCAGCAAAATGGTCTTGTCGACGCCGAAACGCTGCTCGATCGCAGCGAGCGTCCTTGCGTGTTTGGCAGCCATCTCGCGGCCGATCTTGACGGTATAGGGGTTGACGCGGGAATCGACATAGTCCCAGATCTTCGAGGTGAATTCCGGCTGGTAGGCCGCCTTTTCGAGTACGGTCGGATCGGGCTCGCTCACCCCGGAAAAGGCCTTTTGATAAGTTGCCTTACTGATGCCACTCTGAGCGGCAGTTTGGTAAAAATCCGCGATCCATTTCTGGAAGCGGGAATCAGCTTTCGCGTTGTCGGGGACCAGTGCCACCTGGGCAGCGACAATGAGGGCGAGAGCAAGACCACGAAGGGAGTTTTTGTGATTCTGGGTCATCGACAGTCGTATCCGTCATCTTCAGTTTCTGGTGCAGCGGGGCATCCTATCCGCCCAGACCCGAGACTACAGGAACGGAGTCAACAAAATCTTTACCATGGCGATCCGCTGCGGTCACCATTTGCAAAACAGTAGCAATTCTATACTAGTTAAAGCTAAAAAGCTCTATTTCCAAAGCGATGTGATCGAAGCAGGAGGCCGGGTGTGGCTCAACACAACAAAGTTCGTAAAGCAGTATTTCCGGTTGCCGGGTTGGGAACGCGATTCCTGCCGGCGACAAAGGCTGTTCCGAAGGAAATGTTGACCGTCGTCGACAAGCCAATCATTCAATATGTCGTCGATGAGGCGATCGAGGCCGGGATCGAACATCTGGTCTTCGTCACCGGACGCAACAAGCACGTCATTGAAGATTATTTCGACATCCATTTCGAGTTGGAACAGACGCTGCGCGAGCGCGCCAAGAAGGCTGAAATCACCCTTCTCGCCCAGCAATTGCCGAAGGCCGGCACGGTGAGCTTCACCCGTCAGCAGGAGCCGCTCGGCCTCGGCCACGCCGTCTGGTGCGCCCGTGAGATCGTCGGCGACGAACCCTTCGCACTGTTGCTGCCCGATATGATCATGAAGGGCGACAAGGGCTGCATGAAGGGCATGATCGACCTCTACGGCCAGAGCGGCGGCAATATCATCGCCGTCGAGGAATGCGCGCCCGACCAAGCGCACAAATACGGCATCGTCGGCGTCGGCGAGGCGATCGGCGACGGCTTCCGCATCACCGGCATGGTGGAAAAGCCCGCCAAGGGAACGGCGCCTTCCAACTTCTTCATCAACGGCCGCTACATCCTGCAGTCTGAGATCTTCAAGATCCTCGAAACCCAGGAGCGCGGCGCCGGCAACGAGATCCAGCTCACCGACGGCATGCTGAAGCTGCTGAAGGAACAGGATTTCGCCGGTTACCACTTCCGCGGCGCGACCTACGACTGCGGCGCCAAAGACGGCTTCATCCTGGCAAACGTCGCCTTCGCCCTCGAACGCGCCGATATCCGTCCGTCCGTCGAAGGCGGCTTTAGAGAGCTGCTCGCCGGTCTGAAGTAAGCTTCCCGCTCAGCGCATAATTCCGAAGATCGGAATCGAGAGCGCCGCGTATCCAACCGGGTACGCGGCGCTCAGCGTTTCAGCTTGAGGCCGACGCCGGCTCGCCATTGCTGCGAATCGCTGCCTTCCTTGCGCGTCGTCAGCTCGTAGCCGAGTGTGCTGGTGAGATCGAGATAGCGGTTGATGTTCCAGGTAAGGCCGGTCGCAGCGGTATAGACGAGCTCGTCGTTGATGGTGCTATCCGTCGGATAATCGCGCCATATTACGCCACCGATCATCGTGCCGACCAGATTGTCGCGCAACTGGTGGGTGACCGTCGTCGTCAGCGCGTGCGAAACGTAGCCGCTTTCGCCCGCCGTGGTCGAGGGCTGGATGCTCGTCTGCAGGTCGAGATTGACATCGGTGCCGCGGATCGGCGACCAGAGCAGGCTTGCATCGAGTGTGGCCGTATCGATCGAGGATAGCCGGCTGTCTTCGAAATCCGCCATCTCGTAGCCGACACCGACTTCGCCCTTCAGCTTTTCACCGAGATCGACCTCGACGCCGGCCTTGGCGCCGTAGCTATGGCCCGAACGCTCGTAACCGGCGGAGTCTTGCGTTTCGTCATAGACCGTGCGGCCGATGTTGGCCTCGATGAAGGGGATGAGCGCGGGTGACAGTTCGTAGCCGACACGGCCACGCAACGTGCCCGTCGTCTGATTGCGGTCGCTGAGGGAGACGGTCGTGCCGTTCGAGAGTTTAGCGTCCGAATAGATCGAGCGTGTCAGCGCAAGTGCAGTCGTGCCGCGCAGGATGCCAAAATCGCGCTGGACGGAGGCGCCGGCCGAAAATTCCTGGACGTCCGACTGCTGAGCGGCGTTGGCGATGGCGTCGGGATCGTCCGTATCCTCGCGGTAGAAATTGTAGCCAGCGGTCAGGTGCGCGGTCGTATCGTCGGGAAGATCCAGCCTGAGGTCGCTGTTGATCTTGAAGGAAGGCTGTTCCTCACCCTCGCCGCTGACATTCTTCTGCCAGGCGCCTTCCGAGGTCACGGTCAACTGATGCCGGCCCCAGTCCGAGGTCAGGGTCGCTGCCGCATCCGTTTCGAGAAAGGCGCGCCGCTGCGTCGTATTGCCGTCCTTGGTGGTCTCGGTGTTGATGCTCTGGGTGACGCTCGGGCGGAGCACAAACGTGCCGATCGGGATTCCCGGCGTTTCCTCTGTCGAGGCGCCTTCGGCAGCCCTGCGGCGCGGCAGTGCCTCATCGACCGGCGCTTCACGGGTGTTCAGCCGGCGGATGTCCTCGTCGAGGATGGAGCCGGTAATGTCGTCGCCGGCTTGGGCATCCGGTATGGCGGGCCGCTGCTGGGCATCGTCGGCGTTCGCAGTCGCGCCGTTTGCCGCAGGAGTGGCGGTATCGTCGGTCTCGTCATCGAAACCGGCGGCGGATGCCGCATTGTTGGTGGCGCGGTTGTCCTGAGAGGTGGCGGAGCGGCTGTTTGCGGGCTGCGAGGCGGACTGCGCGAAGGCTGGCGTCTGGCTGAGAAGCAGGCCAGTGAGCACGGCAAATGAGACGGCACAGCTCATGGCGCGGAGCGGCGTCACACTGCTCGTCTGTTTTGGCTGGCCCATGCAATTCGCGCCTGACATGCTTTCGGTTCTTACCCAAAGGTAAAGCCTTGTGGTTAACCATTCGTTGCCGGCGGCCGGCGCTGTTCACAATTCGGAAAGACTGCGGGGTGGACTTGGAAAGTGAAAAGGTCTAACGCAACTTCATGAACAGAAGAGCGATCAACCTCGTTGAAAACAGCGTGCTCGAGTCGGCAAAACGCACGATAGAGACCGAAAGACGCGGTCTTGAAGCGCTCGAACAGGCCTTTGACGATGGCTTGGCCGGTCCTTTCACCCGGGCCGTCGAAGTCATCGGCGACATCTCCGGACGCGTGATCGTCACTGGCGTCGGCAAGAGCGGGCATATCGGCGCCAAGCTGGCGGCGACATTTGCCTCAACGGGAACGCCCGCCTTTTTCGTGCATGCGGCGGAGGCCAATCACGGCGATCTCGGCATGATTGCGCGCGACGACGTCGTCTTGGCGATTTCCAAAGGTGGCGAGAGCGCCGAGCTCAAGAGTATCATTTCCTTCACGCGGCGCTT